>JBFGFG010000095.1:0-8960 GCA_041579655.1 Nitriliruptoraceae bacterium | reverse complement strand
GTGGCCGGCTGCGGCACCCGGCGAAGATGGTCCGGTGGCGCGATGACCGCGACGCGAGCAGCTGCACCTACGAGCAGCTCGAGGTCGTCCCGCCGGCGGAGCTCGCGCAGGTGCTCGACTCCTGACCGGGAGTTGATCGTCACTACCGGGGCGCGGATGGTGCGGCTTGGGTCGAGCGAGTAGGTCGCCCTGATCCGCGGGCAGAAACGACGATGGCGGGAGCAGGCCAGATGGCCGAGGACTCCGAACGTCTGGAAACGTCCCCAGCCCGGCCATGCCGCCGAGGAGCCCCTCGTGAGCGTCAACACCACCATCGCATCCGCCGCCGACACACGCTCGATGAAGTCGATCGTGTCGATGCTCGACAACCTCCGCGTGGGTGCGCTGACGGTGGTGCTGCCCGACGGCCGCAGCCGGGTTTTCGGTGATGTCGAGAGCGACCTCACCGCGACGATGACGGTCCACGACTGGTCGTTCTTCCGCAAGCTCATCACTGGTGGCAGCGTCGGTGTGGGTGAGGCGTACATGGACCGCAGCTTCAGCTCCGACGACCTGGTGTCGCTGATCCGCATCATGATCGCCAACCGCAAGGCGCTGAGGAAGATCACGCTCGGGACGCTGCTCAACATCGCCGGCGACAAGGCCATCCACGCCGCCCGCGCGAACCGCCTCGGCCAGAGCAAGAAGAACATCGAGGCGCACTACGACCTCAGCAACGCGCTGTACGAGCTCTTCCTCGACCCCACGATGACGTACTCCGCTGCGTTCTTCGAGTTCCCGGGCCAGAGCCTCGAGGACGCACAGGTCGCCAAGTACCGCCGCCTCGCCGAGAAGGTGAAGCTCAAGGAGGGCGACCACGTGCTGGAGATCGGCTGTGGGTGGGGTGGCTTCGCGTCCGTGGCCGCCAAGGAGTTCGGCGCCCGCGTCACCGGCATCACGCTCTCGACGGAGCAGGCCGAGTACGCCCGCCAGCGCATGATCGACGAGGGCATCGACCACCTCGTGGACATCCAGATCGTCGACTACCGCGAGGTCGTCGGCACCTTCGACAAGATCGTCTCCATCGAGATGCTCGAGGCCGTCGGTCACAAGTTCCTCGACAACTACTTCGAGCAGGTGGACCGCCTGCTGGCGCCCGACGGGCTCGCCAGCATCCAGGTCATCACGATCCCCGAGCAGCGCTACAAGAACTACCTGCGTCGCCCCGACTTCATCCAGCGCTACATCTTCCCGGGCGGCCACCTGCCCAGCCTCGAGGCGATGACCTCGAGCATGGGCCAGAACACCGAGCTGTTCGTCGACGAGGTCGAGAACATCGGTGTCCACTACGCCGAGACGCTGCGCTGCTGGCGCGAGAACTTCCTCGGCAACGAGCAGCAGGTCCGTGCGCTCGGCTTCGACGACCGCTTCGTGCGCATGTGGGAGTTCTACCTCGCGTACTGCGAGGGCGCCTTCCTCGCCCGCTACATCGGTGACCTGCAGGTGGTGCTGACCCGTTCGATGAACGCGACGCTGGGCACCGAGATCTACGGCGCCGAGCACGCCGAGCTGTCCGAGACGAAGGTCGCGCAGCGCCTGAAGGTGGTCGCCTGATGGCCAGCGTTCCAGCTGACCAGGTCCCGCTCAGCGCGAAGGTCGTCGACCGCATCGTCGATCGTGGCCTGCTGCCCGACCCGCTGCTGCGTCGCTCCATCCGGCGCCTGCTGAAGGCACGCCTCGCCGCGGAGCGGGCCGGCGGTCCAGAGGCACGAGGCGAGCGCAAGCGAGACCTCATCGAGTCCTTGCGACACTCGCCCGTCGCCGTGCACACGGCCGAGGCCAACGAGCAGCACTACGAGGTGCCGACCCGTTTCTTCGAGCTGATGCTCGGCCCGAACCTGAAGTACTCCTCGGCGATCTGGCCGCGCGGTGTGCAGACGCTCGCCGAGGCCGAGGCAGCGATGCTGCGCCTCACCTGCGAGCGGGCCGAGCTCGTCGACGGCCAGGACATCCTCGAGCTCGGCTGCGGCTGGGGATCGCTGACGCTGTGGATGGCGGAGCACTACCCCAACAGCCGCATCACCGCGGTCTCCAACTCGTCCACCCAGCGCGAGAAGATCCTGAAGCGCGCAGCAGAGAAGAACCTGGACAACGTCACCGTGCTCACGTGCGACGTCAACGAGCTGGGGCAGACAACCTCCACCTCCCACGTCATCGACGTCGAGCGCTTCGACCGCGTCGTGTCCGTCGAGATGTTCGAGCACGTGCGCAACTACGAGCAGCTGATGGGACGCGTCGCCTCCTGGCTGCGCCCCGGTGGCAAGCTCTTCGTGCACATCTTCAGCAACCGTGAGGTGGCCTACCCCTTCGACGTCGGTGGTGGCGGCGACTGGATGGCGCGTCACTTCTTCACCGGCGGCCTGATGCCGAGCCACGACCTGCTGCTGCACTTCGCGGGGGACCTCGCCGTCGAGGACCACTGGGTGGTCGACGGCACGCACTACGCCAAGACCCTCGAGGCGTGGCTGGTCGAGATGGACCGCCACGAGGGCGAGATCATGTCGATGTTCCGCGACACCTACCCGGCGGACGACGCCCGGGCGTGGTGGCACCGGTGGCGCCTGTTCAACCTCGCGTGCGCGGAGCTGTTCGCGTACGACGGTGGCGCCGAGTGGCACGTGAGCCACCACCGGTTCGTTCGGCGCTGAGCTCAGGCGGCGCTTGCCTGATCTTGCTCATGCGGCGCTTGCCTGGGTCTTGCTCAGGCGGCGCTTGCCTGGTCCCCGTTGCGCAGCGCCTCGATCAGCTCGCTCTTGGACATCGAGGACCGGCCCGCGATCTTGCGCGTTTGCGCGAGGTCGTACAGCTCGTCCTTGGACATCTCGTCGTAGCTCGCCTGGGTGGCCTGGCCTGACGAGGTCTGTGCCTCCGGCTCCGCGTCGGGCTCGGCGGACGGCGCGGTGCTCGCCGCGGCCTCGTCATCCCGGCGTCCAAGGCTCTGCTCGAGCGCGGCGATGAGGTCGATGACCTTGCCCTGCTCGCGGGGCTGGGGCGCCTCGAAGGTCTCGCCCTCGGCCTTGGCCTCGAGGAACGCGATGATCCGTTCCTGGTGCTCGTCGCGGTACTGCGTCGGGTCGAACTCGGTGGTGAGGCTCCCGATGAGCTGCTCGGCCATCGCGAGCTCGCGGTCGCGCACCTCGGCGTCGTCGACGAGCTTGGTGCCGTCGGCGCTGCGAGGCTCGACCACCTCGTCGGCGAAGCGCATCGTGGACAGCACCAGCAGGCCGTCGCGGGGTCGCAGCGCGGCGAGGTGCTCCTTGCCACGCATCACGAACCTGGCGATCGCCACCTTGTGCGTCTTCACCATCGCCTCGACCAGCAGCCGGTACGCCTTGGCCGCGGCCTCGCCGGCCGGCACGACGTTGTACGGCCGGTCGTAGAACACCGGGTCGATCTGGTCGAGGTCAACGAAGTCGAGGATGTCGAGCAGCTCGCTCTTGTCAGGATCCAGCTGGTCGAGCTCGTTGGACTCGACGATGACGATGCGTTCGTCGCCGGCGTCCCATCCCTTGACGATGTCGCCGGACGAGACGACCTCGTCGGTGCTGCCGTCGACCTTCTTGTAACGGATCCGGGCACCGGTCTCGCGGCTGTACTGGTGGAACGAGACGTCGTGGTCGCGTACTGCCGTGAACAGCTTCACGGGCACGGAGACCAGACCGAAGCTGATCGATCCCTTCCAGACCGTGCTTGCCATGGCGCGTCCTCGCGTTCCGTTCGTGACCATTAGACCATCAGAAACCGGTCGGTCAACCGCGACGGACAGCTGGCTGTACGGCCGTCGTGGTGGGTCCGGACGACGCTGTCCAACGGGGGTGGTGCGAGAGGGTTTCCTCAGCCCGCCAGCACCTCGCGCAGGCTGGCGTAGTCGCCGCGCACGGAGCGTCCGACCATCGCGGTCATCAGCGGGCCGAGCAGCGCCATCACGCCGGTCGGCTGGCCCTGCACGTCGGCGGTCACGCGGCAGCGTGTCTCGCCGAGCGGCTCCACCGAGCGCGTGACCTGGATCGGGAACGTCGACTCGGTGGTCTCGATCGAGATCGACCGGCCCGGCTCGAGCGCGGTCACCACGAAGCTCGACGTGATCGCCCTGCCGAGGAAGGACGCCTGCTGGTCGTAGGTCGAGCCGACCGCGATGGGGCCCGGCGACGTCCACGCGCACGAGCGCATCCCGCCCTGCCACGAGGGGTTGTTGCTCGCGTCGACGATGAACGCGAACACCTCGTCGGCGGGACGTTCGACCTCGACGGTGAAGGTGACGTGGACCATGGGGACCTCAGCTGGTGGGGAAGCGGGAGATCGCGCGCTCGTCGCCACGCACGCGGCGACGCAGCCACAGCGCGTACATCCCGACGGCGATGGTCGCGAACGAGAACCACTGGATCGCGTAGTTGAGGTGCGGTCCGTTGTCGAGCACCGGCCGGTCGGCAGGGACCGGCAGCGGCCCGGCCTGGGCTGGTGTCATCGACTCCAGGTGCAGCAGCATCGGGCGCACCTCGGCGCCCATCTGTGCCCCGATCCGGGAGAGGTCGGCGTTGAACACCACGTCGAGCTCGCCCTGGTCGGGGTCGCGCTGCGCGACCCGTCCGGTGGGCTGCGGGATGGAGCGCTCGAGGAAGCCCTCCACCAGCACCTCGCCGGTCGGCGGAAGCGCGTCGGGCGCCGGCGGCACGAGGTCGTTGTCGAACGGGATCCAGCCGCGGCGCACCACCACCGTGCTGCCGTCGGCGAGGTCGAGCGGCGTCAGCACGTGGAAGCCGGACTGGCCGTTCAGCGACCGACCACGCTGCAGCACCTCGTCGTCAGGGCGCCACACACCGGTGGCGGTCGCACGGCGCAGCTCGAGATCGGCCAGCGCCGGGGTGTCGTCCAGCGTCAGCCCGGCCAGCAGGTCGGAGACCGGCTCCGGCTCCATCGCCACCCGGGACGTGAACGCCTCGGTGCGCACGCGAGCCTCACCGAAGCGGTCGACCTGCCATCGGCCGAGGGACAGCAGCATCGCGACGATCAGCAGCACGAGCACGTGCAGCACCAGCAGCCGGGGGCGCAGCAGCGTCCTCATGAGCGCCTCGCCCGGAACGCAGCGGTCTTGGCGCGTGCCTGGCACGCCGGCGAGCAGAACCGCTTCGAGCCGTTGCGCGAGGTGTCGACGTACACGCGGTCGCAGCTGCTGGCGTCGCAGCAGCCGAGCCGGTCGGTGGAGCCCGACGCCACCACGGTCGCCAGCCCGAGCGCGCAGATCGCGGCGACGCCCTCGGCCGGCCCTGCCTCGTCGGCGTGCGCGTGCAGGTGCCACGCCTCGCCGTCGTGGTCGGCGAGCACCGGATGGACCGGGGCGTCGCGCAGCAGCGCCTGCACCAACGGCGCGACCTCGTCGGCCGGGTCGTCCTGCGCGGCGTCGGCAGCCTCGAACACCTCGCGCAGCCGGCCTGCCAGCGCTGCCAACGCCTCGTGCTCGGCGTCGCTGGCGTCCGCCCAGACCCGCGCTCGGTTGGGGCGGTCCGCGACGGCCTCACCAACGGCGTCACGCAGCAGGGCGCCGGTCGGTTCGGGGTAGGGGTGCCCGCCGCGCTCGCCGGGCGTGACGGCGTTCACGAGCGCCACGGCGAGCTCGAGCGGCGCGGTGCTGCTGACCTCCATCTCAGCCCACCGGTCGGAAGCGCACGCGGACGTCCGGCGCACCGAGGCGCGCCGCGTCGGCGGTGTGGTCGTCGGGCATGTCCTGCGACTGGTGCTCCGCCTCCACGCGCAGCACGTAGTGCTCGACCTCGCGCTTGACTGCCTCCTCGTCCCAGCCCAGCACGGGTGCCATCAGCTCGGCGGTGACCTGCGCGGCGGCGACGCCGCGGTCCCACGCCTCGATCGACGCGCGCGTGCGCCGTGTCAGCACGTCCTCGAGGTGCAGCGCGCCCTCGTGGCTGGCGCCGTACACCACCTCGGCCAGCAGGTAGTCGTCGGCGCCCGGCAGCGGCTCGGCCAGGCCCGGCTCGTCAGCGATCATGTCCAGCACCTCGGTCACGAGCGTGCCGTGCCGACGCAGCAGGTGCTCGACGCGGGTCTTGTGCAGACCGGACTGCTCGGCGAGCTCGCCCCGCTGGTTCCACAGCGCGTGGTAGCCCTCGGCGCCGAGCACGGGGATCTCGTGGGTCACGGACTCGGGCACGCGCTGGTCGAGGTTGCGCGCGACGGCGTCCACGGTGTCCTTCGCCATCACCCGGTAGGTCGTGTACTTGCCGCCTGCGATCGTGATGAGCCCGGCCACGGACTGGCCGATGGCGTGCTCGCGCGACAGCGTGGAGGTGGACTCGGACTCGCCGTGCAGCAGCGGCCGCAGCCCGGCGAACACGCCCTCGACGTCCGCCGGTGTCAGCGGCGTGCGCAGCACTCGGTTGACCTGCTGCAGCAGGTAGGTGATGTCGGCCTCCGACGCGGCGGGGTGGTCGAGGTCGAGCTCCCAGTCGGTGTCGGTGGTGCCGATCAGCCAGTGACGCGGGTTCATCTGGCTGGGCCACGGGATGACGAACAGCACGCTCTTCTCGGTGCGCAGGATGATGCCGGTGTCGGAGTGGATGCGGTCACGTGGCACCACGATGTGCACGCCCTTGCTCGGGCGTACGTGCACGCGGCCGCGACCGGCCATCTCCTGGATCTGGTTCGCCCACACGCCGGTGGCGTTCACCACCTGGTGGGCGCGGATCGCGAGCTGCTCGCCGGTCTCGAGGTCGTCCACCTCGGCGCCCACGACGCGCTCGCCCTCACGCATCAGCCCGATCACACGCGCTGAGGTGAGGATCGCGGCGCCGTAGTGCGCGGCGGTGCGTCCGAGCGACATCGTGTGGCGCGCGTCGTCGACCTGCGCGTCCCAGTACTGGACGGCGCCGACGAGCGAGTCGGGCCGCAACGACGGTGCCAGACGCAGCGCACCGCGCTTGGTGAGGTGGCTGTGGCGCGGCAGCTCCCGCGCGCCGCCCAACGAGTCGTACAACGTCAGCCCGGCCGCCACGTACGGGCGTTCCCAGACGTTGTGGGTCAGCGGATACAGGAACGGCACGGGACGCACCAGGTGCGGTGCGAGCCGCTCCATCAGCAGCCCGCGCTCCTGCAGCGCCTCGCGCACGAGGCCGAAGTTCAGCTGCTCGAGGTAGCGCAGGCCGCCGTGGATCAGCTTGCTGGAGCGGCTGGAGGTGCCGCTGGCGAAGTCGCGTTGCTCGACGAGCGCGACGGACAGGCCGCGCGTGGCGGCGTCCAGCGCGATGCCGGTGCCGGTGACGCCACCGCCGATGACGAGAACGTCGAAGGTCTCGGTGCGCATCCGCTCGGCGTCATCACGACGTCGCGCGGGGGAGAGGCGGGCTGGCTGGGACACGTGGAGGTCCTGGTTCGCGACACCCCGGAGGCTAGCGATGGGACCCCTGCGGCCAGACCGTGCGGCCGTCGGGTCCGAACACAGGACATGAGCACGCTCTCCTCGCACCGCACGGCACGTCGCCGCCCACTCTGGTGGGTGGCGGTGCTGATGGTGCTCGCAGCGCTCGTGCTCTCGGCGTGCGCCGTACCGTCCGACACCGTCGAGGGGCGGCTGCACGCCGTGCCGGCGACCGACAATCCTGACGATCCGAACGCCGAGGTCAAGCCGATGCGCAGCGACACGCGAGCCGAGGCCGGCGTCGAGACCGTCAGCTACGGCAACAACCTCGACACCGTGATGGACGTGCATCGTCCGAGCGTCGCCGCGTCCGGCGCCACCGTCGTGCTCGTGCACGGCGGCTACTGGCGCGAGCAGTACCGACGCGACCTGATGGAGCCGCTGATCCCATCGCTGCTGGCCGACGGTCACATCGTGGTCAACCTCGAGTACCGCAGGGTCGGCGGTGGCGGTGGCTGGCCGACCACGTTCTCCGACGTCGCGATGGGCGTGGACGCGCTGGCGACGGTGCCCGGCGTCGACACCTCACGGGTGGTGACGGTCGGGCACTCGGCCGGCGGCCACCTCGCCGTGTGGCTCGCGGCCCGTCACCGGCTGCCCGCGGACAGCCCCGGCGCCGACCCGCGGGTGCGGCCGTGCCACGCGGTCTCCCAGGCCGGCGTGCTCGTGTTCGACGACGCCATCGAGGCCAACCTCGGTGACGGTGCCGTGGGCGAGCTGCTGGACGGCGTCACGGAGGCCAAGCTGGCCGTGGCCGACCCGGTGCGTCTGCTGCCGCTCGACGTCGGCGTGACGCTGGTGCACGGGGAGCGCGACGACACCGTGCCGCTGGCGCAGTCGTCGCGCTGGGTCGAGCTCGCCACCGACGCTGGTGACGACGCAACGCTCGTGGTGCGCCCCGGCGGGCACTTCGACGTCATCGACCCGGACAGCCCGCTGTGGCACGACGTGCTGGACGCGGTCCGCACCGCCTGCTGAGTACGGTCATGCGCACCGACTGCGATCAGGATCCGCGTTGTCCAGCACGCACCACGACGGGGCTGCTCCTCAGGAGCTGCCTGCGGTGAGCGCGTCGAGCACCGTCGACCCGCTCGCGGTCACGCTGCGACCGTCGCGCGTCGCCGCCGGCGCGTGGACGATCGCTGGCGCCGTCGCGATCGCGCTGGCGGCCTTCACCCTGCGCCACGCGACCACGCCGTACCTGGCGTCCGCGCTGCTGCTGCTGACGATCGCGGTGACCTCCGTGCACGCGCTGCAGGTGTTCCTCCCGGGCGCGTGGACCGTGCACGTGGACCGCGACCAGGTCACCGGCCACGTCGGCGGCGGTGAGGTCCGACACGAGCTCGCGGACGTGCGCGCGATGACGGTCGAGCGGTACTTCGGGGACCCGGTGCTGGTGCTGCACTCCTCGAGCGGTCGTCAGCGTGTGCTGCTGCCCGTGGGCTGCGACCTCGCGGCGCTGCGTCGGCTCGCCGCCGCGGTCGACGAGGACGCC
>JBFGFG010000094.1:0-8974 GCA_041579655.1 Nitriliruptoraceae bacterium | reverse complement strand
CGGCTGGTGAGTCCCACGTCGCACCGATGGCCGCCCCGGGAGCGGGCGGCCATCGTGGTGCGGGAGCGTGCGGGAGGTACGGGAGGCGGTCAGGCGTTGACGGTGTCCTCGACCGCGGCGGCACCCGTGTCGCCGCGCGGGCCGTGCCCGCGTCCACCGCGGCCGCGACGACCGTCACGACCCGGGAACTTGCCCGACTCGGCGCGGGCCATGATCTCGTCCGCCTCCTCCTGGGTGAGGTCGCCGGCCGCGACCTTCTCAACGAGCTTCGCGCTCAGCTGCTCCAGACGGATCTCGGTGCGGACCTCCGCGACGTTGCCGTCCTCGAGGGCCTGCGTGATGCGGTCGGCCTGCGCCTGCGTGAGCTTGCCCTCCTCGACGGCGGTGGCGAGGCGCTCGGCCGCGAGGTCGCCCTTCACCGCGTCGACGGCAGCCTGCACCGTGTCGGTGTCCAGACCGAGCTCGGCAGCGAGACGCTCGACCAGCTCGCCGTCCTCGAGGAGGAGGCCGCGCGGTGCTCGGCGGTCACCCCGCTTCCCGTCGGTCTCGGCGTCGGCCGGGGCCTCGGTGGTGGTGTCGGCCGGCGCTGCGTCGGTGCTCGACGCGATGGCGGGAACGGCCAGGGCGCCGGCGACCAGCGCCACGGAGAGGGTGGCGGGGAGCGCCTGTCGGATGGTGATCTTCATAGTGTGTCTCCTCGTCGCGATCGGGTGGGAGCGGGTGGCTCCGGTGGCGACAGACAGGACTGTGGCCGTCGACCCTGAGCCCGACCTGAGACGCAGCTAGGAGGTTGCTGAGGACGCCCGTATCGTCCACGCCAGTCCAGCCCGGAGCCGCACGATGTCGACCTACCTCGGTCAGTTCACCGACGAGAACGCGGAGCTGATCGCCGCGGCGTTCGAGGAGGCCGGCATCCGGTGGTCGTCGAAGTCCTCGGGCGCGCTGGTGCGCACGATCTTCGCGGCTGACTGGGGCGTTCGGCTGTACGCGGAGGACGAGCGGCTCGACGAGGCGTTCGCGATCGCCACGCGCATCGCCCCGGACGGCGTCGCGAGGCGCAAGCGCTGACGCAAGCGCTGACGCAAGCGCTGAGGTCGGGGCTCTCAGCCGCGTCGGTCGGCGACGACCGCGCCAGCTGCGGCCAGCAGCCCGGACAACCCCAGCACCAGCAGCCCGGGGCCGGGCTCGACCCGCAGCTCGATGCCGACGCCCGTGGGAAGCGCGACACCGTCCTGCAGCATCTCGGTGGCCACAGAGCCGTGGAAGTCCGCAGGTGAGGGAGGCTGCATCGCGACGCCGAGCGTCACGGTCAGCAGCACGGCACCGCACGCGATGACCAGCATCGGTGCGTGCGCCACCGGTCGGTCCAGCGCCACCAGCAGCGACAGCGCGATGATCACGACCCCGGCAGCCACGGCGACCCACACCAACGGCGTCGCGTCCGCGCCGGCCATGCGGGTCACGGTGGTCTCGCCCGTGGTGTCCAGCGCTTGGACCTGCGCCTGCAACGACCACACCCCGAGCGTGGGCGCGCGCACCCCGATCCAGCCGCCCGCAGCGGACGCCAAGGCCGCGAGGGCGGCTGGGCGACGCATCGCGACCAGCTGATCGCCGAGGCTCGTGCGCAACGCGTTGCCGGTCGCTGGGGAAGCTCGCAGCGTAGGCAGGGACGTCAGGCCGGGCTGCTGGCCGAGCTGCCGGCCGAGCTGCCGGGCCCACCGGCGCACGGCACTACGCTCGTGTCCCGTCCCCGCACCGTGGTTTCGTCCTGGATCTCGCAGTCCTCGTGTCCGGCTCGGGCACCAACCTCGCCGCGCTGCTGCGCGCCATCGACGACGACCCCGACTTCGGTGGTCGCGTCGTGGTCGTGGGCTCCGACAGGGCCGACGCCGGCGGGCTGCAGCTGGCCCGCGACGCCGGCATCCCGACCGTCGTCGAGGAGCTGTCGGCGCACGCGGACCGTCCCACTTGGGAGCAGGCGCTGACGGACGGCGTCGCCGCGCACGCGCCCGAGGCGATCGTGCTCGCGGGCTTCATGAAGATCGTCACCGCGACGTTCCTGTCGCGCTGGCCCTCCCGCGTGCTCAACACCCACCCGTCGATCCTGCCGGCGTTCCCCGGCGCCCACGCCGTGCGCGACGCGCTGGCGTACGGGGTGAAGGTCACGGGCTCGACGGTGCACGTGGTGGACGAGCAGGTGGACCACGGACCGATCATCGCCCAGCGCGCCATCGCGGTGGCGCAGGGCGAGACCGAGGACGAGGTGCACGAGCGCATCAAGGCGATCGAGCACGAGCTGTTCCCGGCGTGCGTGCGCGCCCTGTGCCGGGGCGAGCTCGCCATCGAGAACCGTCACGTCGTGTGGGCGGGCGAGCAGCCGTGACCACCGACCTCGCGCTGGGTGCCGTCGGCGTCGTCGGCATCCTCGCCGGGCTCGTCGGCACCGTGGTGCCGGTCGTGCCGGGGCTGGTCGTGGTGTGGCTCGCGACCGCCGGGACGCTGCTGGCGCAGGGGCGAGGACCGCTCGCCTGGGTCGTCGTCGCGGTGCTGACCGGGCTGATGCTCACCGGCACCGTGCTCTCGACCGTGCTCCCGGCGCGCCGTGCGGCAGCCAGCGGGGCGCCGCGACGCTCCTTGTCGCTGGCGGCGGCCGGGGCGATCGTCGGGTTCTTCGTGATCCCCGTGCTGGGGCTGCTCATCGGCGGCGTGGCTGGCCTGATGCTCGCTGAGCACGACCGGCTGGGGGAGTGGGCACCCGCGTGGCGCTCGGCGAAGGGCGTGATGGCGGCGTACGGCTGGGGCGTGCTGCTGGAGATCCTCGTCGGCGTGCTGATGGGCCTGACGTGGCTGACGACGTTCGTGCTCCGCGCCGTCTGACTCAGATGTCAGCGAAACGCAACGATGTCAGCCTCAGCGGCCACCGGTGACGCCTCACGCTGACATCGTTGCCTGAGGGACACATCGTGTGACCCGTGCAGAGCCGCGGTGCGCACGTCGGTGGGGGCAACCGGGGCGCCGCGCCTAGCATCCGGCGGCGAACCCCACCCCGTCCCGGAGCGTCCCGTGTCCGACGTCATGCCCATCCGCCGCGCCCTCGTGAGCGTGTTCGACAAGACCGGCGTCGCCGAGCTGGCCAAGGGCCTGCACGCGGCCGGCATCGAGATCGTGTCGACCGGGTCGACCGCCGGCGTGATCGCCGACGCGGGGGTGCCGGTCATCGGCATCAGCGACGTCACCGGCTTCCCGGAGTGCCTCGACGGGCGCGTCAAGACGCTGCACCCCAAGGTGCACGCCGGGATCCTCGCCGACCGCTCCAAGCCGGAGCACCTCGCGACCCTCGACGAGCTCGACGTGACCGCGATCGACCTCGTGGTGTGCAACCTCTACCCGTTCTCGGACACCGTGGCGTCCGGCGCCAGCGACGCCGACGTCGTGGAGATGATCGACATCGGCGGCCCGACGATGGTGCGCTCCGCGGCGAAGAACCACGGCTCGGTCACGATCGTCGTCGACCCGCGCGACTACGACGCGCTGCTGGGCCACATCGCCGAGGATGGCGGGCTCACGCAGCAGAGCCGCACCGAGCTCGCATCCAAGGCGTTCCAGCACACCGCCGCCTACGACCGTGACGTGGCGGCGTGGTTCCAGCGTGACCAGACCTTCCCGCAGCAGCTCGGGATGGTCGTGTCCAAGAAGCAGGACCTGCGCTACGGCGAGAACCCGCACCAGGACGCGGCGTTCTACGTGCACGACACGGCAGCGAAGGCCGGGCTCGGCCTCGGTGCCGCCGAGGTGCTGCACGGCAAGGAGCTGTCGTTCAACAACATCCTCGACACCGACGCGGCGTGGTCGATGGCGATCGACCTCGACGAGCCGTGCGTGGCGATCATCAAGCACACCAACCCGGCCGGCTACGCCGTGGGCGACACCCTCGAGGACGCGTACGTGCGCAGCCTCGCCGGTGACTCGGTCAGCGCCTTCGGTGGCATCGTCGCCGCGAACCGCCCGATCGACGCGGCCACGGCCAAGCGCATCACCGAGGTGTTCACCGAGGTCGTGATCGCGCCGGGCTACGACGACGAGGCGCTCGCGCTGCTGCAGGAGAAGAAGAACCTGCGGATCCTGCGCATGCCGAACGCCGACCGTCCGGCCGGCGGCTGGGACATGCGCGCGGTCCAGGGCGGCCTGCTCGTCCAGCACGCGGACGTCGGCGAGGAGCCGACCGACGGCTGGGCGGTCGCGACCGACACCAAGCCGGACGACGCCACGATGGCGGACCTGCGCTTCGCGTGGACGGTCGCCAAGCACGTGAAGTCCAACGCGATCGTGCTGGTGAAGGACCGTGCCGTGGTCGGCGTCGGTGCCGGCCAGATGAGCCGGGTCGACTCGGTGCGGCTCGCGGTCGAGAAGTCGAACGGCCGTCACGTGGGCGCCGTGCTCGCCAGCGACGCGTTCTTCCCGTTCCGTGACGGCCCGGACGCCGCGGCGGCGGCCGGCGTGGTCGCGATGATCCAGCCGGGCGGTTCGGTGCGTGACGACGAGGTGATCGCGGCCGCAGACGAGCACGGCATCGCGATGGTGATGACAGGTCGCCGGCACTTCCGTCACTGAGCGCGTCACGACCGCTGTCCGGGATGCCGGAGATGCCGAGGTGGGACACCTGTCCCTAGACCGACGTGACACTTGCAATACTGTATAGACCTCTATATAGTTGGATGCGAGGGAGCCCTGGGCAGGCCAGCCCCCCGGACCCACCCAGGGCTTCCAAACTCATCGGAGCGGCCGCACCCAACGGTGTGGCCGTTCTGCTTCCAGATCCGTGCGGTGCCTGTGCGAGCCGGCCCGTCCCCTTCGTTATTCTCGAGCGACCCCGAGGTGACCCATCAGACTCGATACCCCAGCGCTCGTCCGGACCCTCCGGATGAAGGAGGGCATCTCCCAGGAGGAGCTTGCTCGTCGTATGGGCGTGTCCTTCGCGTCGGTGAACGCGTGGGAGCGCGGACGTACCGAGCCACGCGCCGTGCACCGGATGAAGCTCGACGAGCTCGCCGGCGCACTCGGCGTGCGCCAGGGTCTCACGGTCGTGGTGATCGACGACGAGCCGGACGTCTGCGAGCTCGCCAAGGTGATGCTGCTCCTGGCTGAGCCCCGAGCGGTCGTCACGACCGCGACGTCCGGGACGGACGGTCTGCTGGCCTGTGGCTCGACCTCCCCCGACCTGGTCATGCTCGACCTGAGGATGCCGGGGCTGGACGGGCTGGAGGTCGCCGACGCCATGTCGCGTGTCGAGGGCCTCGCCCACACGGTGCTGGTGTTCGTCACCGGCACCACCGAAGGCCCTGACCGGGACCAAGCCGAGCAGGTTGCGGCCGCCGTCATCACCAAGCCGCTCACGCGCGCCGACATGGCGCGGCTGATCGCTCTGGTCGATGCGCCCGACACCCGCCGGGTCGGGGACATCGACGTGCAGTCGCGCCGCTAGGGTCCACGCCCCATCGACGGCAGGACCACGGCGTGAGCGCGACCATCCTCGACGGCAAGGCACTGGCCGAGCGCGTGCGTGCACGCATCGCGGACGAGGTCACGGCGATCCGCGAGGAGCACGGCTGGGTGCCGGGCCTCGCGGCGGTGCTGGTCGGCGACGACCCGGCGTCCGAGGTGTACGTCGGCATGAAGCACCGCGACTGCGTCGGCGTGGGGATGCACTCGCGCCAGGAGCGCCTGCCCGCGACCGTCAGCCAGGCCGAGCTCGAGGCCGTGGTCGCTGACATCAACGCCGATGACAGCATCGACGGCCTGCTCGTGCAGCTGCCGCTGCCGGACGGTCTCGACGAGCGACGGATCCAGCGCCTGATCGAGCCGTCCAAGGACGTCGACGCGCTGCACCCGATCACCGCAGGTCAGCTCGCCATCGGCGAGCCCACCTTCCTCTCCTGCACGCCGTACGGCGTGCTCGAGCTGCTGCGTGAGGCCGGGGTCGAGACCAGCGGTGCGAACGTGGTCGTGGTCGGCCGCTCGAACCTCGTGGGTCGGCCGCTCGCGACGATGCTGGGTCTGAAGGGACGTGACGCCACCGTCACCCTGGCCCACTCGCGCACCAAGGACCTCGCGGCGGTCACGCGCGGGGCGGACGTCGTGGTCGCCGCCGTCGGGGTGGCGGGCCTGATCACCGGCGACATGGTGCGGCCGGGCGCGGTCGTGATTGACGTCGGCACCAACCGGGCGGAGGACGGGCGACTCGTCGGTGACGTCGACTTCGAGTCCGTCGCGCAGGTCGCAGGTGTCCTCACCCCCGTGCCGGGCGGCGTCGGCCCGATGACGCGCGCGATGCTGCTGCAGAACACCCTCGAGGCGGCGCGAGCGCGCCACGGCCTGCCCCCGAAGGGCTGACGAGCCCGGGCCTCGGCTCAGCTGGTCGCGGCCAGCACCCCGATGAGCTCGGGGCCGAGGTCCGCCAGCACGCGCGGCTTCTCGAGCCAGTGCGTCCCGCGCATGTCGCCCGTCTCGGCCTCCCAACGGCCCTGCTCGTGTGACGACAGGATCACGATCGTCATGCCCGGTGATGCGGCGTGCAGCTCGTCGAGACCGTCGGTGCCGAGCCGGTCCGGCAGCCCCTGGTCCAGCAGCAGGATGCGGGGGCGCGTGCGCTCGACGGCGATGAGGCCGGCCGCGAAAGTCCGCTCGTCGGCCACCAGGTCGAACACGGCCGAGGAGCTGTGCAGCGAGGCACGGATCAGCGCCGCGGTGTCCGGGTCGTCCTCGATGACGGCGACCGGAATCCGCGGCGGGTCCGAGCGCTCCGTGGTCGCAGCGTCCGGCAGCCACAGCACGTGCTGTGGTTCGTCCGGCGTCGCCTCCGTGAACCGGCCGCGGGCCGCGGTCGCAAGCGCGCTGGTGGCGCGGGCCTCGCGAGTGCCGGCGTCGACGGGTTGGAGCGGCGGGTGCGTGAACACCCGGAACTCGGTGCCGCCCTGCTGGGTGGCGACCGCGATCGTCACCGACACGGGGGGTGGCGTCGAGGTCAGCGCCATCTGGCAGATGTTGAGCAGCGCCTGCCGCGTGAGGCCGACGTCGATGGTCACGTGGGCCCGGTCGAGCTCGTCGAGCAGCACGGTCCCGTTCGCGGCCAGCGGGCCGCTCAGGATGCGTCGCAGCCACGCGATCAGCACGGCTGTGGGCACGGTCCCGGTGCCGCTGCCGCTCACGCGCACCCGAGCCTGCAGCGCCCGAAGCTCGTTGACGGCGCGGTGGGCGTGGCGGTTGATCGCGGCGGTGGCGGCCACGATGTCCTTCTCCTCGAGGTCCTTCCAGCGCTCCGCGAGCGTCTCGGCGTAGCCGGCCACGATCGCCAACGGCGTGCCGAGGTTGTGGCTGACGTCATCGAGCAGCGACAGCCGTGCGGCCTCGGAGCGACGGTCCGCGTCCACCGCCTCCCGGCCCTCGCGGCGCATGATCTGGACCGTGAACCGGTCCCCGGCCGTGGCGCCCAGCGTGCGGCGGAACGCACGCAGCCGGACCGCCGTCGGTCCGCTGTCGAGCTCGGCGGACATGTCGTGCGGCCCGTCGGCCCCCAGCACCTCCATCGCGCTGGCTCCGAGCAGGCCGGCGAGGCTCTGGACCTGCTGGCGTCCGACCCCGATGTGGAGCAGCCGTGCCGCGGCAGCGTTCGCCCGCACCAGCATGCCGTCGGCGTCGACCTCGAGGGTCGGTGTGGAGGTCAGCTCGAACAGCGCGTCGTAGTCGGCGTTGCTCGGGCTGCGTGGGGTGGCCCGCGGCTGCACGTGGCCTCCTGGCCTGTCGTCACGCTCGCGCGTGGTCGTCGATGTCGGACCGTGGTTCCGACGGCTGCAACGATACGTCGAACTGTCGGAATCGTCTCGGTTCGGCCGGGAGGAACTCCGGTTCGGGCCGCCCTCAGACCAGCAGCGCGGCGATCGTCGGGAGCGAGATCATCGCCACCAGGATGCCGCCGCCCGTCAACGCCGTCGCCAACCGCTCGTCGAGCCCAGCCGCCGAGGCGACGATGCCGGCGGTGACCATCGGGGGCATCGCCGCCTCGAGGATCGACGCCTCCCACGCCGTGCCGCCAGCTCCCAGCGCCAGGCTCAGCCCCAGCACCGCGAAGGGCGCGACCGCCATGCGCAGCGTGAGCCCGGTGACGAGCAGGCCGCTGCTCGCCCGGTCGGGCACACGCAGCCGCATGCCGATCGCCAGCATCGTCAGCGGCGTGAGCATCGCGCCCAGCGCACCGGCGACCGCGTCGACCGGGGCCGGCAGCGGTACCCATCGGGCAGCGATCGCCACCACCAGCGCCACGAACGGTGGGAACGTGACGACGCGGCGCGCGATGCCGGCCACGCTCGGCGTTGCGCCAGAGCCGTAGCGGGCGGCGACGAACGTGCCCCACGTGGCCAGCGTCAGGAACGAGCCGAGCTGGTCGTACACGATCGCGAACGGCAGGTGCGCGGCCCCGAGCAACGCCTCGACGGCCGGGAAGCCGAGGAAGCTGGTGTTGCCCAGCGGCGCGCACAGCAGCATCGTGCCCGTGGTGGTCCGCGACCAGCGCCGCGCCCGCGACAGCGCCAGGATGATGCCTGCGAGCAGCACGAGCTGACCCCACGCGACGCCGATGGGGACCAGGGTCGAGGCGTCCAGCTCGAGCTCGGGCACCTTCGCCAGCACCAGACCTGGCAGCGCGAGCACGATCACCAGCCGGTCCATCACCTGGTCGGTCCCGGACGGCAGCGCGCGCAGACGGCCCACCAGCACGCCACAGGCGAGCAGGCCGAGGACGCTCAGCACGGGCGCGTCACGCGGTGGCCCGGCGCACGACGCCTGCGGTCACGGGCCCGACGCGGGAGACGGGCGGCACCTCGACCTGTCGCAGCCCGGAGACGTCGAACCGCGCTGCCAGCAGCGAGCTGGGGTCACGCGTGTGGTTGCAGCCGCCGGCGAGCCGGCGCCACGCGGGGTT
>JBFGFG010000093.1:0-8981 GCA_041579655.1 Nitriliruptoraceae bacterium | reverse complement strand
TCTCCCAGCGCGCCGACCCTGTCGGGGTCGGCGTCGCCCGGGACGGCGGTGCGGCTCAGGTGGTGTAGAGGTGCTCGAGGCTGCCCGGGGTCACACGGGCCTTCTCGATGAACGCCTCGACGTCCGTTGCCTGGACGCGGATGACGCGACCGAACTTGTAGGCGGCGATCTCGCCGCCGTCGATCAGGCGGTACAGCGTCCGGGTGTTGATCCCGAGACGTCGGGATGCCTCAGCAGTGCTGAGCCATTCGATCTCTTCTGACATGGTTGTGCTCCTCGCTCGAGCGGTTGGGCCCGGCGGTGGGCATGGTCCACGCCGTTTGGGGGAAGGCCACCGTGGAACGTAGTCATACGCGAGCGCATCTTCCTCGTGCAGTCACGGGCTATGTTGTCCTTGCACGGTACATGTCCACCCTCCATGTGACACCGTTGTCCACAGTCCGGGGTGCTCCTGCGCGCCTTTACATCCCGCTGGGTGTGCGTCGTGCGCCCTGCGTATGCTCGTCGGCCCCTAGGACGGAGCCGAAGTTGCCTGATGACTACGTCGATCCGTTGGACGAGGCGCCGACCGTCTCGCCGTCGGGCTCGTTGGCGCTGACGATCGTCGCGTTCGTGCTCGGTGCGGCCGCGTACCTGCCGACCGGGCTGTCGTTCCTGCTCGGTCCGCTCGGGATGGGCTGCGGGCTGATCGCGCACCTGAAGGGCCGTCGCGCCGGGTTCGGCGCGGCGGTGTTCGCGGCCGTGGGCACGGTGCTCGGCCTCGCGTTCCAGAACTTCCTCACGGCCTACTGAGCCTTGAGGCTGGGTCAGGCGCTCATGCTCGTGCCGTGCGACCCGAGGTCCTGGCACGCCTGCACGACGCGCTCGGCCATGTTGGCCTCGGCCTTCTTGCCCCAGGCGCGCGGGTCGTAGGTCTTCTTGTTGCCGACCTCGCCGTCGATCTTCAGCACACCGTCGTAGTTCTCCATCACGTGACCGACGATCGGGCGCGTGAACGCGTACTGCGTGTCGGTGTCGACGTTCATCTTGATGACGCCGTACGAGACGGCCTCGGCGATCTCCTCGGGCGTGGAGCCCGAGCCGCCGTGGAACACCAGGTCGAACGGGCGCGCGTCGTCGGCGAGGCCGAGCTTGTTCGCCGCCGCCTTCTGACCGTCACGCAGGATCGACGGACGCAGCTTGACGTTGCCCGGCTTGTAGACGCCGTGCACGTTGCCGAACGTCGCGGCCAGCATGTAGCGGCCGTTCTCGCCCGAGCCGATGGCGTCGATCGTGGCGAGGAAGTCCTCGTCGGTGGTGTAGAGCTTCTCGTTGATCTCGTTGTCGACGCCGTCCTCCTCGCCACCGACGACACCGACCTCGAGCTCCATCACGATGTTCGCGGCCTTGCAGGCGGCGAGCAGCTCCTTGGCGATGTCGAGGTTGCGACCGAGCTCGACGGCCGAGCCGTCCCACATGTGCGACTGGAACAGCGGCAGGCCACCGTCGGCCACGCGCTGGCGGCTGATCTCGATCAGCGGCCGCATGAAGCCGTCGAGGTGGTTCTCGGGGCAGTGGTCGGTGTGCAGCGCGAGGGTGACGTCGACCTGCTCGGCGACGATGTGGGCCATCTCGGCCATCGCCACGGCGCCGACCACCATGTCCTTGGACCAGCCGCCGGCGAAGTACGCCGCGCCGCCGGTGGAGACCTGGATGATGCCGTCGGAGCCCGCGTCCGCGAAGCCCTTGATGGCTGCGTTGAGCGTCTGCGACGAGGTGACGTTGATCGCCGGGTAGGCGAAGCCGCCGTCCTTGGCGCGGGTCAGCATCTCGTCGTAGGTGTCTGGGTTCGCGATGGGCACGGGGCGCTCCTGATGATGGTGCGTGTGGGCGTGGTGGGCTACGACCCCGGACGGTATCGAGCGGGGCTCAGGCGAGGCCGGCACGCACGAAGAACGCCGCCATCTGCCCGCGGGTGACCCGGTCCGACGGGCAGTAGCGCGTCGAGCTGCAGCCCTTCGTGATGCCCTTCGCCGCGAAGCGGTTGATCGACGGCTCGAACACGTTGCCGCGGTCGTCGGTGAAGTAGTCGCGCGAGGTGGCGGGCAGCTTCAGCGCCCTCTCGAAGAACTTCGCCATCTGCCCGCGCGTGAGCGAGCCGTTCGGGCAGAAGCTGGTGTTGTGCGGCGGGTTGCAGCCGCTGGTGATGCCGGAGGCGGCGAGGCGGTTGATGGCGTCCTCGTGTGGCGACCCGTTGTCGTCGCGGAAGTAGTCGCGGCTGGTCGCCGGAAGGTTCAGCGCGCGGACGAAGAACGTCGCCATCTGTCCGCGGGTGACCGACGAGTCCGGGCAGAACTTGTCGTTGGTGGGCGGGTTGCAGCCGAGCGTGATGCCGCGCTTGGCCAGCTTGAGGATGTCCTGCTCGAACATGTGCCCGTCGTCGTCGATGAACCGGTTCGACGCGACGGTCGTGGTGTAGCTGTACGTCGAGGACGAGGCGCCCTTGATCCCGCTGACGGTCACGCGGAACACCGTGTTGTCGCCGTCACCGCCGACGGCGGCAGCGATCGTCGAGCTCGGCAGGTCGAACACGACCGTCTCGAGGCCGCCGTAGCCGGAGGTGTCCTTGCGCCGGATGACGTCGAGGGCCCTGCCGTTCGCGGTCACCCTCACGGTCGCGTCGGAGAGGTCGGCCGAGGTGTTGTGGAACGACAGCGACCAGCGCGGCGGCACGATCGAGCCGGGCACGTAGCCGGCCGGCGGCCACGGGATCGAGCGGGCGGTGGAGGTGTTGACGGTCGGGACGCCGATCACGCGGATGGCGGCGCCGCGCGTGGTCCCGCCGATGCCGACCTGCGCCAGCTTCGGGCTCAGCAGCCACTGCCGGTGCCCGACGTCGTCGTTGTTGTTGCCCGGCTCGATCATGTAGCTGACGACCTGGCCGGCCATGGAGCGGCCCAGGGCGATGTTCGACTGGCCGGCGCCGCGGTCGCCGTCGGCGGTCCAGCACGCGTCCGACGACGACGGCGAGTGGTCGAGCTTGTTGTTCGCCTCGAGGATCAGCGACGCGGCCTGCGCGAGCCGGTTGCTCTCGGCGTGGGTGCCGGTCAGCTTCGGGACGCTCGCGGCGTCACGATGGACGTTGATGAGCGCGAGCGCGGCGTCGAGCTCGGTGGAGCTGCGCGTGCCCGGCTTGCAGCCGGCGACGCTGCCGTTCCACGTGCGCACGGCGTCCTCGGCCGTCGCGAGCGTCGGCGCGAAGCTGTTGGCGTGCCACGCCGTCGCGGCGTTCGCCGTCGAGAAGCGGGTCGGCGGCGCCGGTAGCGCGCCTGCGGCTGAGGCGGACGGCGCGTTCGTGGCGAGCAGGGCGACGCTCAGCACGACCGCGCTGGTGGCGCGGCGGGCGCGGCCGGCTGGACGAAGGCGTGCGGAGGCAGAGCGGGAGAGCGTGGTGCGCATCAACAGATCCGGATCGGGAACGTCGCAGGAGGGCGTGGGAGGAGGATTACAGACGTCCGGGTGTCCTGTCAGGCTCGTGTGCCGCAGCGCACCGTTAGGCTTCGGTAAAGCCGACCGCCGAGGTGCTCGTGAGCGTCATCAAGACCATCGACCTTGTGGGCGTTTCGACCGTCTCGTGGCGAGATGCAGCCGAGAAGGCGCTCGCTGAGGCGGCCCGCACGCTGCGTGACGTGGAGGGCTTCGACGTGCTCGACACCTCCGCGATCGTCTCGGACGGCGCGATCTCCGAGTACCACACCCACATCCAGGTCCGGTTCCGGATCCAGCGGTGAGCCACGCCGACGCGGACGCCCTGTTCGCGTTCGAGGGCGTCGGCGTGACTGCGTCCGACGGCACGCGCGTGCTGCACGATGTGAACCTCGTGCTTCCCGCCGACCGCACCACCGTCATCGTCGGCCCCTCGGGGTCCGGCAAGTCGACGCTGCTGCGGCTGTGCAACCGGCTCGAGGTCGCCACTGCGGGCGTGGTGCGCCACCACGGCACGCCGCTGCTGGAGCTCGACCCGCGTGCCCACCGGCGCCGGGTGGGGATGGTGTTCCAGCGGCCGAGCCCGTTCCCCGGGACCGTCGCCGACAACCTGCTCGTGGCCGCGCCGGACGCGGACGCCGCGGCGCAGCGTGACGTGATGGAGGCCGTCGGGCTGCCGCCGGGGCTGCTGGATCGCACCGCCGACGCGCTGTCGGGCGGGGAGGCGCAGCGGATGTGCATCGCGCGGGCGCTGCTGACCGGACCCGAGGCGCTGCTGCTGGACGAGCCGACCTCGGCGCTGGACGAGGACGCCCGCGACGAGATCGAGGAGCTCGCCGACCGCCTGCGCGAGCGCGGGGTCACGCTGGTGTGGGTCACCCACGACCAGGCGCAGGCGGCCCGCCGCGGCGACCACGTCGTGGCGATGCGGGACGGGACGGTCGTGTTCAGCGGCCACGTGGCGCAGGCACGCGAGGCCGGGGTGCTGTCGTGAGCTCGACCGAGGCGCTGGACGCGATCGCGATCGGGCCGCAGGGCGTCGCGCTCTCGGCGCTGCTGGTGCTGGTCGCGATCGCGGTGTCGTGGCGCCGCCAGCTCGGGCTCGGCCGGTCGTTGCTGCAGTCCAGCGTCCGGGCGCTCGGCCAGCTGGTGCTGGTCGGCTACGGGCTGCGGCTGCTGCTGGCGGAGGGCACCTCGCTGTGGTGGTCGGTCGGCTGGGTCGTGTTCATGGTGCTGTTCGCCGGCTGGACCGTGACCCAGCGCGCTGTGGAGGTCCCCGGGCTGCTCGGCCTCGCGGTCGCCGCGACCGCCGCGACCGCGGTGGTCACGCTGGGGGTGATCTTCGGGCTGGGCATCTTCCCGCTCGAACCCCGCTACCTCGTGCCGACCGCGGGGATGATGGTGGGCAACTCGCTGCAGGCGGCCGTGCTCGCCGTGCGGCGCACCGTGGACGACCTCACCGAGAACCGCGCCGAGGTCGAGGCCCGCGTCGCGCTCGGGCAGCCGTGGCAGCAGGCGGCGCGCCGGGGCTTCCGGCGCTCGTTGCGCGACGCGCTGACGCCGCAGATCGAGAGCACGCGCGCGGTCGGCCTGGTGTTCCTCCCCGGCGCGATGACCGGCCTGATCCTGGCCGGTGCGGACCCGCTGGACGCGGTGCTGGTGCAGGCCGCGATCATGTTCCTGATCCTCGGCGGCGTGGCGATCAGCTCGTTGGTGATCCAGCAGGGCATCGCCGGGCGTCTGTTCACCGACGACGACCGCCTCGCCCCGCTCACACGTCGCTGACGCCAGCCGTCAGCCGGCCGGGAGCTGGAGCTCGGCGACCACCATCCGGTGGTCGGACCGCGGCAGGTCGTGGGTCGCGAAGCCGCGCACGGCAACGGTGTCGTCGACCAGCACGTGGTCGATCACCAGCGGCGGCGTCCACGAGCCGACCCACCAGCCGGCGTAGGTCCAGCGCAGGCCGCGGCCGGACTGCTCCGCGGCGTCACGCCAGCCTCGGTCCAGCAGCTCGCGGAACACGGCGTGGTCGAAGGTCGCGTTGAGGTCGCCGGCCAGCACGCTCGGCCCAGGCCCAGGCCCAGGCCCCGGCCCCGGCCCTGGCAGCGAGCGGAGCGTGTCCCGCCACGCCGCGGCGAACCGCGACGTGATCGGCGGGCGCGGGTGCGTGGTGACCAGGTGCACGGACGGCGCTCCCGGGATCTCCAGCATCACGTCCGGCTCACCGCCGTCGGCTGCCGGCGGGCTCGTGCGGGTGAGCGGGAAGCGGCTGTGCACGCCGCCGCCGGCGCGCCCGGCCGTCGGCTCGAGGACGCTGTGCGGCAGCAGCCGGTCCAGCCCGGCCTCACGCAGCCGGCGCACCGACGAGGGCGACAGCTCGATGGTCACCAGCACGTCCAGCTGCTCGCGGCGCACCAGCTCCGCCACGGCCTCGGCCTCGGCCCTGCCGACCTTGAGGTTGGCGACCGCGACCCGGATGGTGGGTCCCTCCACGGCAGGCTGCGCGTCAGCCACGGCGCGCGGTGCGATGACGGCACCGAGGGTCAGCAGCAGCGCCAGCGCCAGCGCTCCGAGCCGGTGGTCGCGTCGGACGGCGGCGCCGGCGAGCAGCCCGGCCACGGGCAGCACCAGCAGCGGCAGCACCGAGAGGAAGCCGGCCAGCACCCAGCCGCCGCCGCCTCCGCCGGTCGTGCGCAGCAGCACGAGACCCGCGACCGCGCCCAGCACCGCCCAGCGACCGACCTGCAGCATGCATCACCTTCGTCGACCCGCGATGGTGCACGTCGCGGGCCGTGTGCGTGACGGACGGACGTCAGGGTGGCTCAGATGATGCGGCGGTCGGCGGCCCACGCGGTCAGCTCGTGACGGTTCGACAGCTGGAGCTTGCGCAGCACCGAGCTGACGTGGGTCTCGACCGTCTTGACGCTGATCGAGAGGCGCTTCGCGGTCTCCTTGTAGGTGAAGCCGCGCGCGATGTGGCGCATGACCTCCTTCTCGCGAGCGCTGAGCGAGTCGAGCTCCTCATCCTCCGTGGTCACGCCCAGCGACGCCGGGTCGGCGAACGCGTCGAGCACGAAGCCGGCCAGCCGGGGGCTGAACACCGCGTCGCCGGCGTGCACGCGCTCGATGGCGTCCACCAGCTCCTCCGGCGCGATGGTCTTGGTGACGTACCCGCGGGCGCCGCCGCGGATCAGCGCGATGACGTCCTCGGCGGCGTCGCTGACCGACAGCGCGAGGAACACCTGGTCGGGGTGGGTGGAACGCACACCCTCGAGCACCGCGAGCCCGCCGCCGCCGGGCATGTGCACGTCGAGCAGCACCACGTCCGGCTTGAGCCGGCGCACGTCGCCGATCGCCGTGTCGACGTCCCCCGCGTCGCCGACGATGTGCACGTGCTGGCCGAGCTCGGCGCGCACGCCGGCGCGGAACAGCCGGTGGTCGTCCACGAGGTAGACGGTGATGTGGCGCGCGCTCACGTGGGGCTCCCGGGCGGTGGCGTGGTCTGTGGTGGTGCGGATGGGGAGGCGTCGGGGTCGCCCGTGCGGCGGGGCACGGTGAGCTCCCACTCGGTGCCATCGCCGGGGGCGGTGCGCAGCACGGCCTCGCCGCCGTGGCGTCGCAGCCGCCCGCGGATCGAGTCCGCCACGCCGCGGCGGTCGTCGCTGACCGCGTCGGGGTCGAAGCCCACGCCCCGGTCGCGCACGAACGCCACGACCTCGTCGGGGCCTGCCTCGACGTACAGCGAGGCGGTGGTGGCGCCGCTGTGGGCGCCGGCGTTGTGCAGCGCCTCGCGCACCGCGGCGAGCAGCGCCCGCAGCTCCTCGTCCGGCGCCGCGTCCCCGACCACCACCAGCTCGACGTCGAGCTCGTGGTCGGCCTCCACGGCGGCGAGCGTCGCGTCCAGCAGCCCGCGCAGCGTCGCGGTCGCATCCTCGGCGTCGCGACGCCCGTACAGCCACGCCCGCAGCTCCCGCTCCTGGGAGCGAGCCAGCGCGACCATGCGGCGCGGGTCGCCGGCGGAGCGCTGGATCAGCGTCAGCGTCTGCAGCACCGAGTCGTGCAGGTGGGCCGCGACCTCGGCGCGCTCCTCGTTGCGGATGCGCTCGCGGCGCTCGCCGTCGAGGTCGCGCAGCAGCCGGGCGACCCAGGGGCCGAGCACCAGACCCACGCCCGCGATGGTGGCGCCGACGCCGAGCCCGACGCTGCGCAGCGCGAGCATCGCGTTGCTCGCCGCGAGCGCGGCGGTCATGCCGACGGCGATCAGGATCAGACCGACCACCACGCGCGCCGGCGAGCGGCGTAGGTCGTGGCCGTTGGCGGGCAGCCGGGTCCGCACCGCGCTCCAGCGCATCCGGTCGTCCTCGTCCGAGCGCGCCCACAGCACCGCGGAGCCGACGGCCGCGAGCACGACGGGCACCACGATCGCGTCGCCGAACCACAGGCCGAGGTCGCGCAGCAGCAGCAGCAGACCGAGCGCGACCAGCGCGACCGCCAGCGTCCGACGGTTCGTGATCCGGGTCGGGGTCCTCGGCTCGGGGCCGGCGGGTGCCGACAGGCTCCACGCGGCGAGGTAGAGCACCACGCCGACGCCACCGGCCAGCGCGAACGCCACGGCTGCCACCCGCACGACGATCGGGTCGACCCCCGCCTGGCGGGCGAGCCCGGCGCAGACGCCGGCGACGATGCGGTCGTCGGGGTCGCGTCGCAGGTTCCAGCTGGGCCGCGCGGGCCCGCGCGAGCTCCCCGGACCCGTGCGGGGTGCCGGGGGTGTCGGGGGCGCGGGTGGCGCGGCGGGCTGGTGCATGGCTCCAGCGTGGCACGTGGGCCCGCGCGACGCACCACCGGTGCCCCCGAGCCTGACCCTGACCCCGGGGCGGGGATGGGGGTCGTCACCCATGCCAGGTTGCGCTCCGATGCGCCACGGTGTGCTCGTCGTCGGAGAGACCGGCGCAGCTGCGAGGACACGGCGATGACCGAGCACCCCACGAGTGGCCCTCCTGTCGAGGCGCCGCCGCCCACCGTCCGGCACCCCCGGCCCCCGTTCCAGCGCCACGCGTCGGACAAGGTGATCGCCGGCGTGGCCGGCGGTCTGGCGCGCTCGCTCGAGCTCGACGCGGTCGTCGTGCGCATCCTGCTGGTGGTGCTGGCCGTGACGTTCCCACCTGTGCTGGTGGCGTACGTCGCCGCAGCGATCCTGGTGCCGGTGGACGGGCAGCCCGGAGGTCGCGTGGTGGGACCGGTCGTGGTCCGCGACGGCGGCGTCGGGTTCTGGGTCGCGGTGGCCGTGGTCGTGGTGCTGTTCTCGAGCTGGGTCAGCGGCGGCGGCGACCTGCTGCCGGGCCCGCGGCTCCTGCCGCTGGTGCTGGTCGGCGTCGGTGTGGCGCTGTGGGCGCGGGACGGGTCGAGCGGCTCGGCGTCCGACGCGTCGCCGCAGTCCGGCTGGCCCGCGGCCTCGGCATCCTCCTCGGTCTCGGCCTCGGGCGCCGACGGTCCCTCGACGTTGTCGCCGTGGCCGG
>JBFGFG010000092.1:0-8987 GCA_041579655.1 Nitriliruptoraceae bacterium | reverse complement strand
GTCCTCACGTCGGGGCTCGCCGTCTCGCCCGGGGCTGCCGTGGGCCGGGTCGTGCTGTCGGCGGACGACGCGGTGGCGCAGGCGAGCACCGGTGATGTGATCCTGGTCACGACGGAGACCTCACCGGACGACCTGCACGGCATCATCGCCGCGTGCGGGCTGCTGACGTCTCGCGGTGGGCTCGTCAGCCACGCGGCGATCGTCGCCCGCGGGATGGGCAAGCCTGCGGTGTGCGGCGCGGCTGCCATCGAGGTGGACGTCGAGGGTGGCGTGCTGCGGGTCGGTGACGTCACGGTCCGCGCCGGGGCCGTGATCAGCATCGACGGCACGACGGGGGACGTGGTGGTCGGCGCCGTCCCGGTCACCGTGGCGACGGAGCCGCCGGAGCTCGACGTGCTGCTCGGGTGGGCCGACGAGCTCCGTCAGCTCGAGGTGCGAGCCAACGCCGACACGCCGCAGGACGCAGCGCGGGCCCGGGCGGCCGGTGCCGGTGGCATCGGCCTGTGTCGCACCGAGCACCAGTTCCTGGGGGACAGGCTGCCGCTGATCCGACGGGTGATCCTCGCCGACGGCTCAGCGAGCAACGCAGCCGCGCTCGCCGAGCTGCACGCGGTCCAGGTCGCCGACTTCACCGGCATCCTCGAAGCGATGGACGGACTGCCGGTCACGATCCGCCTGCTGGACCCGCCCCTGCACGAGTTCCTGCCCGACGTGGGCGAGCTGGCCGTCGCTGACGCTGCGGGTGAGCTCGACGACGACCGCCGGGCGATGTTGCAGCTGGCTCGCCAGTGGGCCGAGCACAACCCGATGCTCGGCATCCGAGGCGTCCGGCTGGGCTTGCTCCGTCCTGACATCTACCGCACGCAGGTCCGCGCGCTCGCCGAGGCGGCCGCCGCTCGGCTGGAGGCCGGCGGGGACCCGCGTGTCGAGGTGATGATCCCGCTGGTGAGCATCAGCGCCGAGCTGGCCGACGTGCTCGCGGATGTCCGCGAGGTGTTCGACGAGGTCTCGGCGGCATCGGGCATCTCGATCCCATGGCTCGCCGGGACCATGATCGAGACGCCTCGGGCCGCGCTGGTCGCCAACGAGCTGGCCGAGCTCGCCCAGTTCATCTCGTTCGGCACCAACGACCTCACCCAGATGACGTACGGGTTGTCGCGTGACGACGTCGAGTCGGCGCTGATGCCGACCTACGAGCTGCGTGGGATCCTCGACGCCGACCCGTTCGCCACCGTCGACACCATCGGCGTCGGCGAGCTGATGCGCCTCGCCATCGAGAGCGCCAGGGAGACACGGCCCGACGTCGAGGTCGGCGTGTGCGGCGAGCACGGCGGCGACCCGGACTCGATCGCGTTCTTCGCCCGGCTCGGGATCGACTACGTGTCCTGCTCACCCGCCCGGATCCGCACGGCCCGCCTCGCGGCAGCACACGCCGCCCTCGGCGAGCAGGTCACCGACGCCAGCCGCTGACCCCAATTGCCGCGACATGGCCGTCTCCCGGCGGCTGCGGCGTCAGCCGAGGACCAGAGGGATCGCGCCCACGTACAGCAGCACGATCAGTGCGCCGGTGTGGCGGTTGTGCCGGCCGACGACCGCCAGCAGCAGGCCGACGACGCCGACCAGCGCTGCGCTCACCAGCCCGGCGCGTACGGCCAGCTCGGCGGTGACGGCCGTCGGAGCGACGATCGGTCCGACGCCGAGGGCGATCGATGCGTCCGCGAGCGTCGCGCCGAGCGCATCGCCGAGCGCCAGCTCGCCGTGGCCCCGGCGCAGGGCGGCCACCACGACGGTGAGCTCCGGCAGCGAGGTCCCCAGGGCGAGTCCGAAGAAGCTGATCAGGTACTCGGGGAGCCCCAGGGCCTCCGAGGCGCGTGTGAGCCCCGTCACCGCGACCGCGGCGGAGGCGAGCACCAGCAGCATCCACCCGAGAGCCCTCACCCCATGCCCCCAGGCGCTGTGCTCGCGCAGGGCCAGCTCCGGTTGCGGTGGTCGTGACGTCCACCGCCAGGCGGTCGCGACGGCGAGCCCCCATGTCAGCACCAGCACGACGCCGTCGCCGCGGCCGAGGTTGCCGTCAGCCATCAGCGCGACGCCGAGCAGCAGCGCCGACACCCCGAGACCTGACAACAGCAGCACGTCTCGGCGGTTCACGCCCGTCCCGCGTCGCGCCAGGAACGGCGCGAGGCCGACGACGATCGTCGCCTGGGCGGCCGCCGAGCCGAGCGAGGCGCCGGCGTTGACGTCCCCGTGGCCGCCGATCGACGCGGTGACGGAGTTGGCGATCTCCGGCAGGTCGGTGCCGATCGCCATCAGCGTGAAGCCGATGGCGAAGGCGGGGATCCCCCAGCCCATGGCCGCCTTCGCGGCGTGGTCCACCCCGCGCGTGCTGCCGAGCACGGCCACGGCGAGACCGGCCACGGTCAGCACCAACCAGACGACGGCCATGCTCAGCCCCTCCGCGCCGCGAGCATCATCGGTGCGGCGAGTCCGCAGACCACGATCAGCAGCCATCCCTCCAGCGGTGGCGGCACCGTGCGGAAGATCGTCTGGGCGGGCGGGAGCAGCACGATGGACACGTGCAGCGCGACGGCACCGAGCACGGACCACCACAGCCACGGGTTGGGCTGGACGTGGTCGACGCCGATGCGGCGTACGACCAGCGCGTAGATGACCTGCGCGAGCACGACGGTCGAGAACAGCACCGTGCGGGTGGTCTCCTGGTCGAGGTCGAGCGTGCGGTGGGCCACCAGCACCGCCACGACGCCGCCGACGGCGATCACCGCAGCACGTGCGACGAGCCTCCGCAGGTGGGGCAGATCGAGGAGGCGGCTGTCGCGACGGCGAGGACGCTGGGACATGACGCCCGGGTCGACCGGGTCGACACCGAGGGCGAGCGCAGGCAGGCCGTCGGTCAGCAGGTTGATCCACAGCAGCTGCAGCGGGAACAGGGGGACACCGAGCTCCGGGACCAGCAGCAGCGTGACCACGACGACCAGCACCTCAGCGAGGTTGCTCGACACGAGGTAGTCCACGACCTTGCGCAGGTTGCTCCAGATGCCGCGGCCCTCGCGAACCGCCTCGACGATCGTCGCCAGGTCGTCGTCGGTGATGACGAGGTCCGCGGCCGCCCGGGCGACGTCGCTGCCCGTGCCGCCGAGCGCGACGCCGATGTCGGCGCTGCGCAGGGCTGGGGCGTCGTTGACCCCGTCGCCGGTCATCGCGACCGTGTGCCCGAGCTGCTGGAGTCGCGTGACGAGCTCGAGCTTCTGGTCGGGGTCGACGCGCGCGTAGATCGGCACCTTGGTCGGGTCGGCGGGCAGGCCCTCGGATCGCAGCCGTGCCCCGGTCGCCACCACACCGTCGATACCGACCTCGGCACCGATTGCGGCAGCGGTCGTGGGATGGTCGCCGGTGGCCATCAACAGGGTCATGCCAGCTGCGCGCACCGTCGCGACCGACTCCGCAGCAGAGGCGCGAGGTGGGTCACGCAGGGTCACGAGCGCCTCCAGCACCAGATCGTGCTCGACCTCTGCGACATCGCCGGGCACCGTCGGGAGCACGGCTGAGGCCAGCGCCAGGACGCGCTCACCTCGTCTGGCCGCGCTCTCGGTGACCTCCGCGATGTGTTGGCGCCCGTCATCCGTGAGGGCCACCTGCGTGTCGTCGACGAGCACCCTCGTGACCAGCGCAACGACGACGTCGGGTGCGCCCTTGACCAGCAGCTCCGCTCCGTCGGGATGCGGGTGCAACGTGCTCATCCGCTTGCGCTCGGACGTGAACGGGGCGCTGCCCAGCCGTGGTGTCGCGGCGCGCGTGGCGTCGATGTCGAGGCCGTGCGCCAGCTCGAGCAGGGCCCGTTCCGTCGGGTCACCGGTCGGTGGGTCCACGGTGGCGTCGCTGCACAACACGACGATCCGCCGAACGCGGTCGCGCAACGCTGCCGGTTGGGCCTCGGGGAGGTGCGTCACGCCGTCTGGCTGGACGACACCGGAGACGCGCATCCGGTTCTCGGTGACGGTTCCGGTCTTGTCGATGACGAGCACGTCCGTCGCACCGAGCGTCTCGACCGCCGCCAGCCGGCGGACGATGGCGCCCCGCGCAGCCATCCTGCCCACGCCCAGCGCCAGCGCAACGGTCGTCACGGCTGCAAGGCCCTCGGGCACGGCCGCGACCGCGAGGGCCACGGCGACGAGGAACGCCTCGTCGAGGCTCGGCTCGTCCTGGACCAGCATGGTGAGGCCGAACACACCGCTGGCGATGACGAGCGCGGCGAGGCCGAGCCGCTGCGTCAACCCGGCGAGCTGACGTTGCAGGGGCGTCGGATCGCGACGGACGTCGTGGAGCTGCTCGGCGATCGCGCCGAGGGCGGTGTTGAGGCCGGTCCCGACGACGTGGCCGCGGCCCGAGCCGCGGGTGACCAACGTGCCTGCGTGCAGGCAGCCGTCGCGGTCGCCGATGGCGACATCCACGTCGGTCACCCCTCCCGGCCGCTTGGCGACGGGCAGTGCCTCCCCGGTGAGGACGGCCTCGTCCACCTCGAGCTGGTCCCCGTCGAGCACGGTGACGTCGGCGGGGACTCGGTCTCCCGCGTGCACCACGACCACGTCACCGGGAACGAGCGTTCGTGCGTCGACGAGCTGTCGCCGTCCGTCGCGGATCACGGTCGCGCTGGGAGCCTCCAGCTCGGCGAGCGCGTCGAGTGCACGCTCGGCGCGCCCCTCCTGCACCAGGGCGATCAGCGCGTTGATCGCCACGATCGCGGAGATCGCCACGGCGTCGAGCGTCTCGCCGAGCACCAGGCCGGAAACGGTGGCGGCCGCGATGAGCAGCAGCGCCATCGGCTCCCGGAGCTCGCGGAGGAACCTCGCCACAAGCGATGGTCGCCGCTGCGCTGGCAGCTCGTTGCGGCCGTGCTCGTCGAGGCGCGCGGCGACCTCCCGGCTGGTGAGGCCAGACGCGGCGGTGACGAGCCTCGCTGCGGGCATGGGTGGCAACACCTCCGAGGACGGCGTTCGCCGATCGTCGCCTCTGGCCCGGCCGGGCAACAGGGGCCAAAGACTCTTCCGAGAGGGCCAGTCGGCCGGCGAGCCCCGAGGTCGTCTGACACCCTCGGATCCACGGCGCGGTTCGTAGCTTCGAGCCATGCAGCGTTTCAGCAAGAAGGTCGCGATCGTCACGGGCGCCGGGTCCGGGATCGGCCGGGCGACGGCGATCCTCCTGGCGTCCGAGGGCGCGTCCGTGGTGGTCTCGGACGTCGATGACGCCGCCGGCGATGAGACCGTGGCGCTGATCGAGGCGGCGGGTCACGCCGCGGTGTACCAACACGCCGACGTTGCGCACGAGCGCGATCACATCGAGCTCGTGGCCGCCGCCGAGCAGACCTACGGCAGCCTCGACATCGCCGTGAACAACGCCGGCATCCTCGGCAGCTTCGTGCCCGCGGCCGACATCCCGGTCGAGGAGTACGACCGCATCATGGCGGTGAACCTGCGAGGCGTCTTCCTCGGCATGAAGCACCAGGTGCCGTCGATGCTCACCACCGACGGTGGCTCGATCGTCAACGTCGCCTCGGTGGCCGGGCTCCAGGTCCAGCCGCTCGCGGCCGCCTACACGGCGAGCAAGCACGCGCTCGTCGGGCTGACCAAGGCGTTCGCGTACGACTACGCCGCGACGGGCATCCGTGTCAACGCCGTGTGCCCCGGTGGTGTCGAGACGAACATCGCCGCGCACCTGGACCTCAGCGCCATGGCGGACGCCCCCAACCCGCACCCGCTCGGACGTTCCGGGCAGTCGATGGAGATCGCCACCGCCATCGCGTGGTTGGCGAGCGACGAGGCGGCGTTCGCGGTTGGCACCGTCATGGCGCTCGACGGGGGACTCACCCTGCGGCTCGGGTGAGCGATCAGGAAGGGAGACACGACATGGAGTTCACGACGACAGCGCCGCGGGTGCTCGCGGCGGGGCAGGGGCTCGTCCTCGGCGCACCGGAGGCGACCGACCGGTTCGTGCTGGACTCGGCCGAGGCCGGGGGTCGGCTCGCGGTGGTCGAGCACACGATCGCGCCGGGGGTGCTGGCCGCGCCCGTGCACCGCCACGAGCGTGAGGACGAGTACAGCTTCGTCATCGAGGGCAGGGTGGGCGCGATGTTCGATGGCGAGGAGGTGTACGCCACGGCCGGGGACTTCGTCCGCAAGCCGAGAGGGGAGTGGCACACCTTCTGGAACGCCGGCGACGGACCGCTGCGGATCCTCGAGCTCATCACCCCCGGCGGCCTCGAGGAGCTGTTCCGCGCCATCGACGCACCGGGCGGGGCCGGCGCGCTCGACGACGCCGAGTCGCGCTACGGCTGTTCCATCGATGAGGACGCCACCGCGGCGCTGATCGAACGGCTTGGCCTGGGCACCTGGTAGCGCCGGCGTGCTCAGCTGCCGGTGACCAGCTGCTCGGCGGCGAGCGAGGCGTACAGCCCGCCGTTGGCGAGCAGCTCGGTGTGGGTGCCGCGCTCGACGATGCGGCCGTCCTCGAGCACCACGATCATGTCGGCCTCGACCACGGTGCTGAGCCGGTGCGCGATCACCAGCGAGGTCCGGTCGCGCAGCACGTCGTGCAGCGCGTGCTGCACGAGCCGCTCCGAGGTGGTGTCGAGGTGCGCGGTCGCCTCGTCGAGGATCACGATCGCCGGGTCCTTCAGCAGCACGCGGGCGATCGCGAGGCGCTGCTTCTCGCCGCCGGAGAGCCGGTAGCCACGCTCGCCGACGATGGTGTCGAACCCGTCGGGCAACGCGTCGATGACGTCCATCACGCGGGCCGCCTCGCACGCGGCGCGCAGCTGCTCGATCGTCGCGTCGGGGCGCGCGTAGCGCAGGTTCTCCTCGACCGAGACGTGGAACATGTGCGGATCCTGGCTGACCACGCCGATCGCCGCCGTGAGCGAGTCCATCGTCACGTCGCGCACGTCGTGACCGTCGATCAGCACCGCGCCCTCGGTGGTGTCGTACAGCCGCGGCAGCAGCGACAGCAGCGTGGACTTGCCGGCCCCTGACGGACCGACGACCGCGAGCATCGTGCCGGCGGGGACGGTCAGCTCCACATCCACGAGCACGGGCTCGCCGGCGTCGCCGCCGTGGCTGGAGGTGACGGTCTCGAGCGACGCCAGCGAGCTGCCCTCGGCCGCCGGGTAGCGGAAGCTGACGTGCGAGAACGTCACCTCGCCGGCCACGTCCGTGAGCTCGACGGCGTCGGGGGCGTCGGCGATGGCGTGCTCGAGGTCGGTGACCTCGAACACACGCTCGAAGCTCACCAGCGCCGTCATCAGGTCCACGCGAGCGTTGGAGAGCTGGGCCAGCGGGCCGTACAGCTGGCCGACGTACAGCGCGAGCGCGACCACGGTCCCGGGCTCGAGCTCGCCGCCGATCGACAGGCGACCGCCGACGAGGAACACCAGCGCCGTCGCGAACGAGCCGACGAGACCGAGCGCGGCGAACAGCACGCGGCCGTTGACGGCGGTGCGCACGCCGATCTCGGCGACCCGCGACGCCCGGTCGCGGAACAGGGTGGCCTCGTCGTCGACACGCCCGAACAGCTTCACCAGCAGCGCACCGCTGATGTTGAAGCGCTCGGTCATCGTGGTGTTCATCGCGGCGTTGAGGCCCATGGACTCGCGCGCCAGCGCCTGCAGCCGGCGACCGACCAGACGCGCCGGGATGATGAACAGCGGCAGCAGCGAGATCGCCATCAGCGTCACGCGCCAGTCCAGCACGGCCATCGCGGTGATGGTCACAGCCACGCTGATGGCGTTGTCGACCACCCCACCGAGCGTGCCGGTCAGGGCACGCTGGGCGCCGATGACGTCGTTGTTGAGCCGGGTGATCAGCGCGCCCGTCTGGGTGCGGGTGAAGAACGCCAGCGGCATGCGCAGCACGTGCTCGTACAGCTTCTCGCGCAGCTGCAGGATGAAACCCTCGCCGATGGCCGCGCTGAGCCAGCGCTGGACGAGGCTCAGGCCGGCCTGCGCGAGCGCGGCACCCGCCATCCCGAGCGTGAGCAACCACAGCAGGCTGGTGTCGTCCTGCGGGATCGCGCGGTCGATGACCAGGCGCACCAGCTGCGGGTTGATCGCGCCGAGCACCGACCCGATCACGACCATGCCGGCGAAGCCCGCCAGCTTCCAGCGCCACGGTCGGGCCAGACCCCAGGCCCGTCGCACGGTGTCGCGGTCGATCTTGCCGTGGTCGCGCGGGTCGCCCAGCGGGCGCAACCGGATGGGGTGCATGGCGCTCACGGGGACTCCTCGGGGCCAACGACTGGCCGGGCTCGACGCTACCGCTGGGGTCCGAGCCGGCGGCCGAGCGCGGCGTGGGTGGCCGTCAACCGGGGACGCGCGTTCGCCCGACGTTCGCTCAGCACCTGACGACGGCTGCCGACGGGGCCGGTGACCCCTGCCGTCGCCGCACCCTCCCGCGGCGAGGACCCGAGGAGCCCTGCATGTCGATCCGCAACGTCCCCGCCTCCCACGGGACCGTCATCGGACGCAGGGTCATGCAGGTCACCGGTGGTCTCGTCGTGGCGATCGTGCTGGGCACGGCCATCTCGGTCGGGTCGGTCCGCACGACCCAGGCCGAGAACGCCGCGTCGAACGCCGACTGCAGCGCGTCCTCGCCGTCGCGCGCCGCCGAGAGCGCGACGTAGCCGTCGAAGCGCTCGCCGACCTGCGCCAGGTTCTCCTCGTAGCTGTCCACCAGCGCCGACGCGGCCTCCGGGTCGGTGCTCAGCGTCGCGTCGAGCAGCGCGCCGCGCGCCTGGTAGGCGTCACGGTCCGCGTTGAGCAGCAGCGCGACCGCGGGAGAGTCATGCGTGGCGTAGGCGGTGATCTCGGTCTGGGTCGAGCTGACCGACCCGACCGAGATGGCCGTGCCCAGCACGATCGCCACGACGAGACCACCGGTGACCTGCATGACCCTGCGTCCGATGACGGTCCCGTGGGAGGC
>JBFGFG010000091.1:0-9078 GCA_041579655.1 Nitriliruptoraceae bacterium | reverse complement strand
TCGGCATGGTCGGCAAGTCCTACCCGGGCATCACCCAGTCCTTCGTCGCGGCCGAGCAGCCCGAGGCGCTCAAGGCGATCGTGCCCGGCAACATCTTCGCCGACCTCTACCGCGACGTGCCGTTCCCGGGCGGCATGATGAACGTGACGTTCGCCGGCGGCTGGTCCGCGCAGCGGGTGTACGAGGGCAACCTGTACGCCGCGCAGCACACCGCGACCGAGGAGGTCGACCAGCAGTGCCTCGCCAACCAGGCGCAGCACGTGCAGAACCCGGCCTACAACCCGCTGGCGCTGCTGCTGCAGGAGCAGTTCGACTCACCCACCTACCGCGAGCGCTCGCCGTGGGAGTTCGCGGACCGCATCGACGTGCCGACGTTCCTCGTCGAGTCGTGGCAGGACGAGCAGGTCGGCTCGCGTGGCACGCACCTGCTCGAGCGGCTGCGCACCGACGAGATCCCGTGGAAGTTCCTCGCCACCAACGGCGACCACGGCGAGTACTACGGCGGCGAGGTGCTGCCGCACATCCTGCGCTTCCTCGACTACCACCTCAAGCAGCAGGTCCCGGCCGCTGACGTCGTCGCCGGCGAGTCCTTCGAGGACGCGTACGGGCGCTACCTCGGCGAGGACCCGGTCATCATCAACTGGGAGAACGGCGCCAACGGCGGCCGCTCGTCTGCGTTCACCACCACCCACGCCGCGTGGCCCGTGCCCGAGCAGGAGGTGCTTCGCTACGAGCTGACCCCCGCCGGTGGCCTCACCGACGGCCTCGCCCCGCGTGGTGAGGTGGACTACCTCTACGCGCCCGTCGTCGGCGCCGAGGAGCGTGGCGGTCACAGCATCGCCGACGAACCCGCGGCCTCGTGGTCGGACCGTGCGCCGGAGGGCACCTTCGCCGCGTTCACCACCGAGCCGCTCACGCAGGACGCGATGCTGCTCGGCTCCGGCTCGGTCGACCTGTGGCTCTCCTCGAGCGCCGTCGACACCGACGTCGAGGTGACGCTCAGCGAGATCCGCGCGGACGGCCAGGAGATGTTCGTCCAGCAGGGCTGGCTGCGCGCCTCGCACCGCGTCGAGGACGCGCGCTGGTCCAACGAGCTGCGCCCGTTCCAGACCCACCTGCTCACCGACGTCACGCCGCTCGTGCCGGGCACCCCGTCGCTGCTGCGCGTGGAGCTGTTCCCGTTCGGCCACGCGTTCCGCGAGGGCTCCCGCATCCGCATCAGCGTCGCCGCGCCGCACACCCGCCCCGACCTGTGGGGCTTCGCGGTCACGCCGGTCGCCGCCGCCAACACCGTCCACACCGGCGGCGCGTACCGCTCGTCGGTCTCGCTCCCGCTCGTCGCCGGGGCCACCGCACCGACCGACTACCCGGCCTGCACGCTGCGCAACCAGCCGTGCAGGTGACTTGTTTTGATACGCCGCTCGCTGGCGCTCGCGTCGTAGGTCGTGACGCCGTCGGCGCTTGATTCGTTCCACTCCGGCCCTTGGGGCCGTCGCTCCACGCGCCTTTGGGCGTCACTCCGGTCGCCAGCTCGCGAAAGCAGTTCTGACATGAAGCTCGCTTCGAAGTTCTTCTCCACGGTCGTTGTTGGCTCGATGCTCGTTGGGGGGCTGGCGTTCGCTCCTGCCACCGGTGGGGACGGCGGTGCGCATCTTGAGCTGACGGCGGGTGCGGCGACGGTTTCCACCTCGACGTTGGATGTGCGGATCCCGGTGCAGCAGCTGACGGATGCGGACGAGGTGACCTCGCTGGACGCTCGGCTCGAGCTGCCGGACGCGGCTGCGTGCCCGTGCCCGGCGGTGGTGTGGAACCACGGCTTCGGGGGGCACAAGCGCGGTGACGGCAGCGAGCGGCAGCTGCTGGCCAGCCACGGGTACGTGGTGCTGTCCTACACCTCGCGTGGCTTCGGCGACACGCGCGGGCAGGTCGACCTGATGGGTGCCAAGGAGATCCAGGACCAGCTCGATGCCGTCGACTGGCTGATCGACCCGGACAACGAGCACATCGGTGGGATGGTGATCGCCGACGCGGTCGGGCAGTACGGGGCCAGCTACGGCGGGTTCCACGCCTGGGCGCTGGCTCGCTCGATGCACCCGGCCGTGCGCACCACGGTGCCGACGGCCACCGCGACGCAGCTGTACGAGGCGATCGTGCCCGGCGACGTCGAGATGCTGGCGTGGGCCAACGGCTTCTACGCCACCGGCATCAACGCCGGCACCAACGACTACGAGGACGACGGCGTCGACGGTGTGTACGACAACTACTCGCAGACGTTCCACCGCGTGGTGCAGGAGATGAACACCGGCGTCAACGGCAACGACGTGCGCGAGGAGATGGCGGCCCGCGCGGTGAAGGGTCGGTTCGGCAACGTGCGCATCCCCGTGCTCATCATCCAGGGCATCAACGACGCGCTGTTCCCGGCGAACCAGGCCGTGGAGGCGTACGAGACGCTGCGCGCCCAGGGCGTGGACGCGCACCTGTACCTCGGTGGCATCGGTCACCCGCCGGCGGTCAGCGGCGGCGCCGAGGTCGACTACATCCAGGCGTTGATCCTCGAGTGGTTCGACCACCACCTCAAGGGGGAGGACACCCCGGTCGCCAGCGCGCCGCCGGTGACCGTCGCCGAGACCGGCTACTTCGACTGGACGTGGGACGGCTCGGTGCGGACTGCCGACGTCGCTCGCGGCGAGGACGCCGTGACCTACAACCTCTGCGCTGACGGCCCGACCGGCGGTCAGCTCTCGACCGAGGACTGCGCGACGTCGGTGCCGCTGGTGCTGGCCAACAGCGCTGGCAACGGCTGGCGCGAGGAGCCGGTCACCTCCGACTACCTCCGCGAGTACGGCGGGGCGCCGTACGCGGCGCTCGACGCCGGCGCGCTCGTCGCGTTCGACGCTGCGCCGGTCGCTGCGAACACCTCGCTCGACCTCGCCGGCATCCCGTCGTTCACGCTCGACGTGAGCAGCGTGGCGCAGCTCCCGGCCGGGGCTCGTGGGGCGGTCGCCGCGTTCCAGCTCGACCCGAAGGTGTACGACGTCGCGCCCGACGGCACGGCCACGCTGATCACGCGCGGCGCGTTCGCCGAGCGGGTCGACGCGCAGGCCGCCGGCAGCACGCCACGGCACGAGGCGAGCTTCGACATCTTCGGCACGTACTACACGCTCGACGCCGGCCACCACCTGCGCGTCACGCTGCAGACGGAGGACCTGCCGTACCTGCGGCCGACCGTGCACCCGTTCGCGGCGACGCTCCACGGCGCGTCGGTGACGTTCCCGACGGCCGGTTGGCTCTCGCCGCGCGTGCAGGTCGGCCCGGCGCCCGCGGGTGCCGCGGCGGCCAGCGAGTCGTCGGCGCGCATCGACGGCCTGGACCAGTTCGGACCGTTCACCCGCTGAGGCCGGCCTCCGAGGTCGGTGGGGTACGTGCGCGCGCTACCGTCCGTCCGGTTCGTGCGCGCAGGTGACGGAGGTCTCGGTGGACTGGTTCGAGTGGAGCTGGTCCATGCTGATGATCCCGGTGATCGCCGGCATCATCGGCCTGGTGACGAACTTCTTCGGCATCAAGATGCTGTTCTACCCGGTGCGGTTCGTGGGCGTCACGATCCCCGGCTACAGCGCCATCACGCGGCTGTTCCCGCGCAAGCTCCAGGGCATCCCCGGGGTGACCGAGGGCGCCGTCGGCTGGCAGGGTGTCATCCCGTCGCGCGCCGCCAAGATGGGCTCGATCGCGGTCGACAAGGGCATCGCCAAGCTCGGCTCCCCGTCCGAGTTCTACGAGCGGCTCGAGCCGGACGTCATCGCGGCGCACATCCTGGCGACCTCCGCTGACGAGGTGCACGGGCTGGTCGAGTCGATCATCGCGCGCGAGCACCCGCAGCTGTGGGCCGACACGCCCACCGCCATCAAGCTGGCGATCCACGCGCGCATCGACGCGCAGCTGCCGGCGCTGGTCAAGCGTGTGACGGACCAGATCGGTGAGCACATCGAGCAGCTGCTCGACATCAAGATGATGGTGATCCGCGAGATCGAGAACGACCCGAGCCTCGCGAACAAGATCTTCCTCGAGGTGGGCAAGAAGGAGCTCGACTTCGTCATCTGGTCCGGGCTCGGCCTCGGCTTCATCCTCGGCATCCCGGCGATCTTCGTGTCCCAGTGGTCCGACGCCTGGTGGATCCTTCCGGTGAACGGCATCCTGGTCGGCTACCTGACCAACTGGATCGCGATCAAGATGATCTTCCTGCCGGTCGAGCCGGTGCGGGTCGGACCGTTCACGTTCCACGGGCTGTTCATGCGTCGCCAGGCCGAGGTCGCGAAGGTGTACTCGCGGGTGATCGCCAACGACATCGTGACGCTGAAGAACATCGGCACCGAGCTGGTCAGCGGCGCCCGCTCCGACCGCACCCGGCACATGATCGAGCAGGCGCTGCGCCCGGCCGTGGACGAGTCGCTCGGCATCGCCCGCGGCGCGGTCCGCGTCGCGATCGGCACCCGCGAGTACGACGCGATCCGCTCGCGGCTGGCGACCGAGGCCATCGACTCGACGATGGGGCCTCTCACCGACCCGGCCTTCAACCTGCAGCAGTCCGAGCGGGTGTACGAGCTGCTCGCCAGCCGGCTCGCGGTGTTGTCGCCCCCGGACTTCGCCGAGATGCTGCGCTCGGCGATGGAGGAGGACGAGTGGATGCTGATCTTCATCGGCTCGGTGCTCGGCTTCGCTGCCGGCGCGCTCCAGCAGACGCTCGTCGTGGCGGGTGTGCTGTGAACACGACACCACCGACGACCCCGGACCCTCGCGACGTGCCGGACGAGCACGACCCGATGCAGGACATGCGACAGGAGATGGACGTGCGCGCCACCGAGCTCGTGGAGGGCAGCATCGGCCTCGCCCGCATCGCCGTCGGCAGCGCCCTGCGCACCGCGAAGTGGTACGCGTCGACCTCGCTGCGCATCGCGGAGGGCGTCGTGGGCTCCGTCGCGTCCGGCGAGTCGATCACGCACGCCGCGAACGACGCTGCCCGCGGTGCACGTGACGCGTTCCTCGAGCTCGCCGGGGTGTCGGACACCTCCGACCCCGACGCGCAGCGCGACGACGCCCGCGGTCGCGACCGCTCGGGTGAGCGCGTCACCGCCGAGGAGCTGCGCCGGCGCGGTGCGGACCTGCTGCGCAAGTCCTCGGACGTGACCTACGAGGAGGACGCGCACCCCGCCTACGCGCGCATCCTCGACTCGCTCTCGCCCGACGAGGCGCGCATCCTGCGTCTGCTGATGCAGGGGCCGCAGCCGGCCGTGGACGTGCGCTCGTCCTCGCCGGTGCCGAACAACTCGCAGCTGGTGGCGCCGGGGCTGTCGCGCATCGGTGACCTCGCGGGGTGCCGGTACATCGACCGTGTGCCGCTGTACCTCAACAACCTCCATCGGCTCGGGCTGGTCTGGTTCTCACGCGAGCCGCTCGACGACGGCGAGTACCAGGTGCTCGAGGCGCAGCCGGCGGTCCAGGAGGCCGTGGCGTCCGTGAAGCGTGGCCGGACGGTCCGTCGCAGCATCCACATGACGCCGTTCGGCGAGGACTTCGTCGTGCTGTGCCTGACGCCGCCGATCGACTGAGGGGCCCCACCATCGCTGCCCTCACGACCGAGCTCGTGGGCACCTTCTTCCTGGTGCTCGCCATCGGCCTGTCGGTGCTCGGCACCGGGGGCGCGCCCGTCGCGCTGGTCGTCGGCGTGGTGCTGCTGGCGATCGTGTACTCGGGCGGCCCGGTGTCACGCGCGATGTACAACCCGGCGGTGTCGCTCGGCTTCGTGCTGCGCGGTGTGCTGCGGTGGCGGGAGCTGCCCGGCTTCGTCGGCGTGCAGCTCGCAGGGTCTCTGCTGGCCGTCGGCGCCACGCTGGTGATCCTGCCGCGGCCGAGCGTGCCGGCTACCGCGATGGCCGGCGGGCCGGCGCTGCTGGCCGAGCTGATCTTCACCTTCGCGCTGATGTGGGTGATCCTGCACGTCGCGGACATGGCTGGCGCCGAGGGCAACGCGTGGTACGGGCTGGCGATCGCAGGCGTCGTGGTCACCGCCATCCTCACCGTCGGTGATGTTTCGGGCTCGGTGCTGAACCCGGCGGTCGCGCTCGCTGGTGGCTTGCTCGGGATCTTCGCGTGGGCCGACGTGGCGCTGTACGTGCCCACGCAGCTCGCCGGTGCCGCGCTGGCCGTCGTCGTCGCCCGTGCGAGCGCGCCCCGGCCGCTCACGCAGGGCGCGTCGGCCGTCGAGGGTCGTTGACCTCATCGTCAAGGTCGCGTTCAGTGCCTCCACGGTTGACCCCCACGACCCCCCACGACGAGGCACATCGGTGCGAGCAGGACGGCACGGTCCTCGCCAGCGCCTGCTGGCTGACCTCGACACGATGGCGGCCTTCGGCGTCGTCGACCCGACGGTGCGCCCGCTGCGTGGCGCCCACGGCGAGTTCGCCGTCACCGGTCCCGTCCCGGCGCTGGCGCAGGGCTCCGTGCTGGTCGGCGAGGTCGCTGCCGGCGCGGGCACGAGCGTCGCCCTGCCCAGCGTGTACGTCGCGCACCTCGAGGGCTGCCTACGACGCCTCTCAGCGGCCACGACGGCCGGTGACGTGCGCTCGATGCCGTGGCCGTTCCACCCGCTCGCCGAGGCCGTCGACGCCGCCGTGCGTCGCGAGCCGGACGGCTGGGCCGAGCTCGGGCGCCTGGACGACGACGCGCCGCTGTGGCCGGGCTGGGCCGACGCCATCGTCTCCCGACGGGGCTTCCGCGTCGCGACGCCGTGGGTCGCCGGCCAGGGCTCGTTGGGTTACGGCCGCTGGCTGCCCACCGACCTGCTGGACAACCTGGTGGTGCGAGATGACGGCCTGCGCACCCTCGAGCTCGACGCCGACCGGCTCAGCGCCGCGCTGACGTGGCACGGGGTCCAGGCGCGCCGTGACGACGCCCGGCTCTCGGCTGCGCTGGTGGGCTGGTCCTCACGCCTGCCGGCACCGATCGTGTCGCCGTGGGCCAGCACCCCGGCCGAGGTCGTGGTGATCCCCGAGCTGGGCGCCGACCCGGACGTCGACGACGACCTCCAAGGCGCGCCGCTGCACGACGACCTCCAAGGCGCGCCGCTGCACGACGGGCTGCGCGCGTCCGAGGTGCACGAGGTCCAGCCGCTCGTCTGACGGCTGGGCTCAGCTGCGGCGTGTGACGGTGACCGGCAGCTTGTCCGCAGGCTCGGGCAGGGCGAGCCACACGACCTCGGGCTCGTAGCCGTCGGGGACCGACAGCTCGTGGGTGAGCAGCAGCCGGGCGTACAAGGCCTTGGCCTCCATCTCGGCGAACGCGAACCCGATGCACTTGTGCGCCCCCCCGCCGAACGGCAGGTAGGCGTGGCTGTGGGCCTTGTGCTCCTCGCGCGGGGCGAGGAACCGGCTGGGGTCGAACTCGTCGGGCTTCTCCCAGTACTCCTCCATCCGGTGCGTCTCGGGCTGATGGACGTTCAGCCAGGTGCCCTTCGGGATGTGGTAGCCGTCGATGGAGGTGTCGACGACGGCCTTGCGCAGGTTCGCCGGCACGGGCGGCCACAGGCGCATGCACTCCTTCATCACGACGTCGATCGCCTCGAGCTGACCGAGGTGGTCGCGGGTCAGCGGCTCGTCGTCGGCGAGGCCGAGCGCGAGAACCTCGGCGCGGGCGCGCTCCTGCCACTCGGGGTGGGCTGCGAACGCCCACGCCATCATCGTCATCGCGAGGTTGGTGGTGTCGTGCGCCGCGAACCACAGGAAGTTCATGTGCTTGACGATCTCGTCGTCGGTGAAGCGCGCCCCGCTGTCGTCCTCCGCGATCGCCATCGCCGAGAACAGGTCGGTGCCGGGGTTCGCCTGCTTGGCCGGCAGGTGCTCCCAGAGGAACGACTGCACGTGGTCGTAGCCGGACCGGCCGCGTCCCCACAGCGTCCCGGGGAGGTCCAGGCGCAGCTTGGCGAGCGGTGCCCGTGACTGCGCATGGAACGAGGCGAGCACGCGCTGACGGCGCTTGGGGTCGAGCTCCATGCCGAGGAACACGTCGGTCGCGATGCGCAGGCCGAGGTCCTTGAGCTGGGGGTACAGCAGGTGCTGGCCGTCATCCCAGTGGCCGCGACCGAGGTCGTCGCGGATGCGTGCGTCCATCCCCGCGAGGTAGCCGTTGAGTCGCGCCGGGGTGAACGCCGACTGCATGATGCGGCGGTGGTCGAGGTGCTCGCCGAAGCTCATCAGCATGAGCCCGCCGCCGAAGAACTTGCCGATCAGCTCGACCCAGCCGTCGGAGCTGAACTCCTTGTCGGCGTTGATCAGCACCTGCTTGGAGGCATCGCCACCGCTGACGAACACGAAGCGCCGGGCCGCCAGCATCCCCCACCACAGGTTCCCGTACCGGGCGTGCTTCGCCTGCGCCCACGCGAGCCGGTCCCCGGCCGCGGGTCGTGCCGATCCGAGCACGGGCTCGTCTGCGTCACCCATCACCGGCCGCAGACCGGAGCCTGCCGGGGGAGAGGACAGAGCGTGCGCGGTCGGGGCCACGACGTCGCGGACCAACCACGCTGCCCGCTCGGCAGACGGGTGGGCCGCGATGCTCGAGGCGGTGTCAACGGCGCGACGGATGCCCTCGCGCAGACCTCGGGCGCGACGGACGGTGTCGCGGACGGGGTTGGTGGGGACCAGCCTGTCCAGATCCGGAGCGTCAGGCGCGTGGAGTCGGTCACTGGTCGGCGTGGCGCTCACTACGGTCCCCTGACGTTGACTTCGGAGCACCCTACGGTCTCGGCCGTTACAGGTCAACGTGTTTTGTAACATCGATACGGCGACCGCTCCCTCCGTCGACACGCCGGAGGGCCCCGGGCCGCTGGGTGTGAGCGGGGGTCGGGGTGTCCGGTGCGATGTCATGGTCGGCCGCCAACGTCAGGCGGTGGCGGTTTCGCGGCGGGTCCGCGGGGCCAGGTGGTGATGGTCTGCCCGCCCGGTGAGGTCCAGTCCATCCGTCGCGTGGTGGGGTCGAGCTGTGCGTGCCAGCCGCCGTGGTGGACAAGGTCGTGGCAGATGCCGCACAGCG
>JBFGFG010000090.1:0-9087 GCA_041579655.1 Nitriliruptoraceae bacterium | reverse complement strand
GCGCCGCCGCAGCGCGGGCCAGCGTGCGGCCGCACGCCGCGGACCGGACGCCACGACGTACGTCGACCCCGACGGCGCCGACGTCGCGGCGATCCGGGCCGCCGTCTCGTCACTGCCAGACCGGCAGCGCACCGCGTTGGTGCTGCGCTTCTACGGCGGGCTCACCGTGGCCGAGACCGCCGCGCACCTGCGCTGTCCCCCTGGGACCGTCACGTCACTGACCAGCCGCGCCGTCGAGGCGCTGCGCACCGAGCTCGGCATCGAGCTCACCGGCTCCGACGAGCCCGCGACCGAGGAGGTCCGCCATGGTTGACCTGCACCAGCTCCTGGACTCCACCACCCCCGACGTCGGCACGATCCCGGCGGCCGACATCGACGACGCCGTCACCCGCGGCACCCGCCGTCGCGTCGCGAAGCGCGCCGGCGCCGTGGTGCTGGGACTCACGCTTCTCGGCGGTGCGGCGGCCGTCGTCGCCGACCTCGGGACACGTGTGGACCCGCCGTTCACCGTCGAGGACGCGCAGACGGCCGGGTGGACGCGGCTGCCCGTCGCGCCGATCGCGCCACGCGAGGTCCCGTACGTGGGCGAGCTGACCGACGGTCGACTCGTGGTCGCCGGCGGCTACGACGACCTGAGCGGCGAGGCCGACCCCGTCGCGTACCGCGACGGGGCGGTGCTCGACGAGACCGGTCGGGCGTGGGACCGCCTCCCGCGGCTCCCGTTCGGCGAGCCGGTCGACCTCGAGGTCGTCGACTTCACGCTGCGCGGCGAGGTGCTGTGGGCCAGCCGGTCCTCCGGGTTCCACGAGGCACCGGCCAGCACGTACGACGACGGGTCCATCGCTCGGCTCGACCTGGCCGGTGACCCCCGCGAGTGGTCGTGGGAGCTGCTGCCACCGACACCGATCCCCGGGCTGTCCCACGCCACGGTCACGGTGATCGACGGCGCGGTGGTCGTCACCGGTGCGTCGCGCACGCGCGACCCGCTGCGTGTCGCGGTGTGGCGTGAGGGCCGCTGGCTCGACGGGGGTGCGACACCGACCGGTGCGACCACCGACGCCTTCCTCGCGATCGACCGGGAGGTGCTGGTCGTCGCCGGTGGCGTGGCGCGGGACGGCACGGTGCTCGACGCAGCTGCGGTCCTCGACCTGACGTCGCTGGCGTGGCGTCCCGTCAAGCCGATGCCGATCGCCCGGCACGCGGGCGCGGGGGCGGGCACCGGCCTGGTCGTGGACCGGCGTGCGTGGATCGGTGGCGGGTACGCGACAGTCGAGTCCGGCGGCCAGCCGTCGGTTCTGCTCGACGACGGCAGCGTGGTGGACGACGCCGAGGGTGGGGCACCGCTGCAGCCGGCCACACCGGTCAACGGGGCCTCGTGGCTTGACCTCGCGACGGGGACGTGGGCAGGGACCGAGCTGCGCACACCCGTGGACGCGGAGGCTGTCCGAGACTCAGCCCTCGACGTCCCGAGCGCGCTCACGCTGTGGTCGCTGGAGGCCAGCAGCGGCCCGATCCGGACCGCCATGGTCACGCCCGGAGGAACGGTGCTCGCGCTGCCATCGCTGCCGCTCCCCGACGGCGAGTGGTACTCAGCGAGCTTCGAGGGGACGATCCCGGCGCTGGTGCACGGCAGCGACCGTGACCGACGGGGCGATCGCGTGGCAACGCGGACCACGGACGGGCGCTACGAGGACGTCACGTTCCCGGGCACGCGCAGTGGCACGACGTACCTCAGCACGACGGCCGGGTTGCTCGCCGTCGGCGGCCGCGCCACCGACGGGTCGGACGACTCCCGAGCGGTCACCGTGTGGCGACGGGCGGACTGACCGGCACAGCCGCGGCGTTCAAGCTGCAGGGCGGGGGCGAGGAGGTGGCTTGTGCTCGGGGCCGTCGACGACCTCGACGCTCGGCTGGCCGCGGACCTCGACGGACTCGAGCAGCTCTCGGGTGGCCGCGGCGATGGCGGTGATGGCCGTGTCGAAGGCGTCGCGGTTGTGGGCGGCGGGTTCGCGGAAGCCGGTCAGCTTGCGCACGTACTGACGCGCAGCCGCCTCGACGTCGCCGGTCGAGACCTCCTCGACCACCGGTGGCCGCAGCGTCCTGATGGATCGGCACATGTCGTCGCTCCCGTGAAGGCTGACCGGTGTCCTCACCGACGATAGGCGTGGGGCACGCCGCGCGCGGGACGCACGATCCCGTACTCCCTCGCAGACTGAGGCATCGGTGGCAGGCTGCTCGTGCGTCGAGGAGGCACGCAGTTGCACACCGGGGGCACCAGACCGTGACGGCACCACCTGACTACGCCGCGTTCGTGGCGACGGAGCACCGACGACTCGTTGGCGCCCTCACGCTGTACTGCGGCGACCGCGACACGGCCGAGGAGCTCGCGCAGGACACGCTGGTGCGCTGCCGCGAGCAGTGGCGGCGCGTCTCGAGCGCTGACCGCCCCGGTGCGTACGCGCACCGGGTCGCGATCAACCTCGCGAACTCCTCGTTCCGTCGTCGTGCGGCCGAGCGGCGCGCCGTCGCGAAGGTCGCGATGCGCACCGACGGCAACCACACCGACCCGTGCAGCGCGGACGGCCTCGCCGTGCGCCGCGCGGTGTCCTCGCTCCCCCCGCGGCAGCGCGAGGTGATCGTCCGCCGGTTCTTCCTCGACGAGTCCGCCGCCGACGTGGCGACCGCGATGGGCATCGCCCCCGGCACCGTCGCCTCGACGACGCGCCGGGCGCTCGACGCCCTGCGCGAGACGTTCGACATCACCCTCCCGGCGGCCGACGCCGTCCTCACCATCACGGAGGCCCGCGATGGCGCATGACCTCACCGACCTGCTCGCCGAGGGCGCACCCGACCACGTCGAGCTGCCCGACCTGGCCCTGATCGAGGCTCGCGTGACCCGGCGCCGCACGGCCCGCGCCGGCGTCGTCGCGCTGGCGGTGCTGGCGGCCGTGGGCCTCAGCACCCAGCTGATCCCCGACACGCCCGACCGCCCGATCATCACCGAGCCCGACACCGTGCGACCCACAGAGTCCGCGACGGTGCCCGACGCCGCGCCAGCACGCGACGGGGGCAGCAACGACCATCTCGACATCAGCGCGCTCGGCCCGCTCGGCGAGGCAGGGCTCGCTGTGGAGACCGCACGGGGCCTCGAGCTGTTCACGCTGGACGGGGTCCCGCTGGGCGCGCTCAAGCTCACGCTCCCGGACTTCGACCCCTTCGGCATGACCGGCGGCCCGCTCCGCGCGTGGTCCGAGGACTGGAACCGGCACGTGTGGGTCGACCCCACCACGGGCCAGGTCGTCACCGGCGACGGCTTCGTGCCGCTCGCCGGCGGCGAAGCACTGGTTCAGGAGAGCGACTCCAGCTGGCAGCTCGTCGGGGCCACCTACGACGGAACCCAGCCGGCCGTGGCCCCGCACAGCACGCCGCGCATCGGCATGTCCGGCGCGCTGGTGACCACCGCCGACTGCATGTTCAGCAAGCAGGGCTGCGAGCCCGCGATGGTCATCGACCTCGACGCCGTCGGGGTCAGCGACGCCCCGACGGGCTGTGTCTCCGCGGACAAGCACGGGGACGGCGCGACGGTGAACGTGTGCCAGGACACGACCGGAGGGTCGTGGCTGCTGCTCCCCGATGATGACGCCAGCGGCTCGCTCCGGGTCGAGATGATCCGGGAGTCGACCCGTCCCGGCGAGTCCAGCCGCTACACCGACGCGGTGTTCGGTGGACCGGGGCTCGTCGTGCAGCTCTCCACCGTCGGATCGGACGCAGCGTGCGACCACCGGGTCACGGTCGGGTTCCAGGACGGTCAGCCCGTCGGGCTGTTCGGCGGCGCATGGGACGACGAGCTGTTCGAGTCCCATCTGCTCGGGCTGATCGGCGGGACGGGCGGTCGCACCGCCGTCGTGCGGGTCCCGGCCCGCCCCTCGTGCGGCGGGCCGCCCACGATCACGCCGGGCGTGTACGCGATCGACGCCGACGGCCCGCGACTGCTCAACGAGCTCGACGGCGCGATGGCGCTGTGGGGATCCTTCGGACCGGACCTGCACGCCTCAGCACAGACCGTCATCGACAGCTACGAGCCGCTCGCCGAGCTGCCGGCGGACGGCACCGCGATGATGCACGTGTCCAACGCCGACGGCTCGGCCGTCACCGGGAGGCTCGCAGCGATCGGGGAGCCCCTGACCTCGAAGCTGCGGACCGCCCTCGAGACCGGCTGGCCGTTCGGCTTGGAGGACTTCGAGGGCACCGTGCCTGTCGGCGACGTCCGCAGCGTGCCCGCGGAACCCGGACTGCGCGCCGAGGTGAGCCGCGACTGGGAGCTGTGGGAGCAGCTGCCGCTCGGCGAGATCAGCTCGTACATCGACGAGCTCGGCTGGGAGTACGTGCCGTTCTCGGTCACCACACGCGGCGGCGTGATCGTGGAGATGCGGCAGCACCTCGAGAGCTGAGGGTGCTGTCCGCGGGGCGCACGAACGGTGAGTCCGCCTACACGCTGCGGTCGGCTCGAACGACTTGCCGGTGACCACGACGCGAAGGGCGGCGGTGCAGCACGACAACCGCGACACGATGGCGCGCTTCTGCGAGCGGGAGCACGGACGCCTCGTCGGCATCCTCACGCTCCACCTCGGCGACCGCCGCGTCGCCGAGGAGCTCGCCAACGAAGCCCTCATCACGCTGTGCGAGCGGTGGTCGACCATCGACGAGCTTCGCAACCCGCAGGCATGGGTCACCCGCGTCGCGCTCAACCAGGCCAACTCGTGGCTGCGACGCCGGGTCGCCGAGCGGCGCGCCCGCCTCCGCCTCGCTGGTCAGCCGGCACCCGCTGCACCGGCCGACACCGACGACGCGCTGGCGATCCGTACGGCGGTAGCTGCGCTCCCCCAGCGGCAGCGCGCCGCGCTGGTGCTGCGCTACTGGGACGGCATGAGCGCCGCTGAGGCCGGTGAGGTGCTCGGCATCGAGCCCGCCACCGTGCGCGCCCTGACGCACCAAGCCGTCACGGCCCTGCGCACCGAGTTCACGTTCGACCTCGACGAGGAGCTGACCGATGTCCGCTGATCTCCACGACCTCCTCGACCGCGGCGTCTCGCCGCGGCCCACCACCGTCGACGGCGACGCCCTCGTCGCCCGCGGCAGACGCCGCCGCACGACCAAGCGAGCAAGTGCGGGCGTGCTGGCGGGCGCGGTGCTGGTCACCGGCGGTCTCGCCGTCACGGGGCTGTTCGACGGTCCCCGCGCGCCCATCGTCAGTGAGGTGCCGGACGGGCAGGCACCCGAGTGGCAGCACGTCGAGGGCGCGCCGCTCGAAGGACGGGCCCGGCCGACGTTGGCAGCCGACGGCGACCGCGTCGTGGCCTGGGGCGGCGAGAGCGACATGCGCTCGATCGCCCGCCCCGGCGGTTCGGAGCTTCTCACCGACGTCCTCCTGCAGGACGGCGCCGTCCTCGACCTCACGACCGGGGCCTGGCAGACGGTCGAGGCTCCGCCCATCGACGCGCGGAGCTTCGCGGCCGTCCGGTTGTCTGGTGACACGCTCGCCGTCTGGGGCGGGCGCGGCCGGCAGGCGGTGACCGGTGGCGGCCTGCTCGACGGCACCGACCCGCCGCTGGTGGACGGGGCCGTGTACGACCTCACGACCACGACGTGGACCCGGGTGCCGCCCATGCCGCTGGCGCTTCGGACCGGCCCCGTCGTGGACTGGGACGGGGAGCAGCTGCTGGTGTGGGGCGGGGACGACGCGGAGACCGGAACCCCCGCCAGCGACGGCGCCGTGTGGACGGCTGCCTCCGGCTGGACGGTGCTCGCTGACTTCCCGCTGGTGCCGCGATCCGGCAGCGCGATCGGCGTCGATGCCGACCGGCTGGTGGTGTGGGGCGGCGGCACCAACCTCGAGCCCGAGACCGGCGCTGAGGAGCTGGTCGCCGACGGGGCGGTGTACGACCGTGCCACCAACACGTGGAGCGTGCTGCCACCCGTCGACCTCGCGCCGGGGTGGTTCTCGTACGGGGACCACGCTCCCACCGCGCTGCTGGACGGCGACCGCTTCCTGGTCGCGGGCGGCGCGAGCACCGCACCCCTCGCGTTCAACACCAGCGGCGCGTGGCTGGACCTCACCACCGGCGTCTGGGCACCGATCACCGAGCCTCCGGCGGGCACTCGCTACGTCGTCAGCAGCGCCGACGGCGCAACCGCGTTCGCCGACGACGACGGCGACGAGGACAGCTGGCAGCTGTGGGCCTACGACCTCGGTCGGGACCGCTGGCTGGCCGCGACGTACCCGCAGACGAGCTCCGTCGCGACGCCATGGGCTGACGCGCTCAGCGACTCGGCGTCCATCCCCGTCGAGGCCGACGGCACGTGGCGGCCGGTCACCACGATGCGCGAGGACGGCGTCACGTTCCGCCCCACCCTCCGCGACGTGGGCGCAGGCCGGGACTTCGTGTCCCTGGTCCAGACCGACTCGGGCGTGCTGCTGTTCGGCGGCATCGTCCGCGACCCGGACGGCGGCCGACTGTTCGGGCACGACGGCGAGCACCGTGCCGACGGCTGGTTCCTCCCCAACCCGTGAACACAGCCCCATCACCCCCCGATGTCAGCTCAGGTGTGCACGCCTGCAACCTCAGCTGACACCGTGGGGCCCCCGCATCGATGTCAGCTCAGGCGCGCACGGGTGCTACCTGAGCTGACATCGAGAGGGCGGCGACGCACGCCGTTGACGGACCCCTACGGGATGTGCTTGACGACCTCGCAGGTCTCCTGGCGATCGGTTCCCGCACCGCCGTCGCACCGGTCGTGGTTCTTGCCACCGAGGAGACGGTCGTCGCCCTCCTCGCCGTACAGCCGGTCGTTGCCGGCGTTGCCGTACAGGACGTCGTCGTGTGTGCCGCCGTAGACGATGTCGTTGCCGGCCTGGCCGCGGACGTGGTCGTTGCCGCGCCCACCACGCACGACGTCGTCGTCGGGTCCACCTCGGACGATGTCGACGCCGTCGTTGCCTCGGAGGATGTCACGCCCCGGGCCGCCGTCGACGGTGTCGTTGCCGGCCTGCCCACGGATCCGGTCGTCCCCGGTGCCACCGTTCACCACATCATCGCCGGGTCCGGCACAGATCACGTCGTCGCCGCCGCCACCGTCGATGGTGTCGTTCCCGGTCGTGCCGACGATGACGTCGTCACCGTCGGTACCGGTGATCGTGGCGCCGACGCCGGACCCGATGATCGTGGCGGGTCGTCCCTCGCACGACTCGCCGTCGAAGGTGTCGTCATCGACGATCGACACGGTGTGCATCGACCGCGTGCTGAGAGCGGCCCCGGACGGCTCCGACAGGGCCAACGTCAGCTCCTCGCTGGGCTCCTCGTCACCGTCGTCGACGATCGGGACCGTGAACGTGCCACCGGCCTCGCCTGCCGGGATCACGAGCTCACCGCTGAGCGCCGTGAAGTCACCGGGCGACGTGGCTGTCCCGTCCGTCGATGCGTACCGGACGGTGACCGGTGCGTTGCTGGTCCGGTCGAGGACGACGGAGATCGTCGTCGACGTCATGTCCTCGTCGATCGAGGACGATGCCACGGCGAACGTCACGATCGGGTCGCCCCCCTGGTCCTGGAACCCTGCCTCGGCAACCCCTGGCTCGGCGACGAGCAACGCGCCTGGCAGCAGGATCGCCACCGTGAAAACGCACATGACGGAAAGAGCTCTGTCCATGTTCTACCCCCCCGGGTGGCTGTCACGAGCCGGCGATTGCCGGGCTGTCGTGACTAGCCATTCAGAAGTACAACTGCCCGTCTAGGGGGTCAAGAGGCGCTCGTACGAACGGGCGTCAGCAACCGGCCAGCAGTGGGTCGGGGTGCGCGCTCAGCCGTCGATCGCTGACAATGCGTGCAGCCATCGACCCCCGACGAGATGTGGGTGAGGGCGGCCAGAGTTGGCCGCCCTCACCCACATCGCACGTGTGCGCTCAGCCGTTGAAGGCGCTGATGCCGGTGAGCATTCGACCCAGGATGAGGTGCTGGATCTGGCTCGTGCCCTCGTAGAGGGTGGTGACACGGGCGTCGCGCAGCATGCGCTGGACGGGGTACTCGTCGATGTAGCCGTGGCCACCGTGGATCTGGACCGCACGGTCGGCGCAGCGCACCGCAGCCTCGGTCGAGAACAGCTTCGCGGTCGAGACCTCCTGCGTGAAGCGCACGCCGGCCGCCTTCTTCACCGCGACCTTGTCCACCAGCGCCTTCGCCGCCGAGTAGTCCACGTGGATCGCGGCCAGCAGCTCCTGCACCAGCTGGAAGCCGGCGATCTTGCGACCGAACTGCTCGCGCTGGAGCGCGTAGTCGAGGCCGACCTCGAGCGCCTCGCGGGCGGTGCCGACGCAGCCGGCGCTCAACGAGAAGCGGCCGTTGTCGAGCGCCGACAGCGCGACCTTCATGCCGCCGCCGATCTCGCCGAGCACGGCGTCGTCACCGACGTGCACGTCGGTCAGCGCGATCTCGGCGGTGTCGCCGCTGCGCAGACCGAGCTTGCCGTGGATCTGCTTGCCGTCGTAGCCGTCGGCGTCCTGCGGGACGAGGAAGCAGGTGATGCCCTTGTCCTCGCCGTCGACGATCGCGCGGGCGAAGACCATCGTGACCGCACCGAGCGAGCCGTTGGTGATGTAGACCTTGGCGCCGTTGATCCGCCAGCCGCCGTCGACCTTCTCGGCGCGGCTGCGCATCTGCGACGGGTTCGAGCCGGCGTCGGGCTCGGTCAGCCCGAAGGCGCCGAGCTTGCCGGCGGCGCAGCCCGGCAGCCACTGCTCCTTCTGGCCCTCGGTGCCCCACCTCAGCACCGACATCGAGAACAGCCCGAGGTTCACGCTCACCATCGAGCGCATCGAGGAGTCGGCAGCACCGACCTCCTCGACGATCACCTGGTAGCCGTGGGCGTCGAGACCCATGCCGCCGAACTCCTCGGGGATTGCGGCGCCGAGGAAGCCGACGTCGGCCATCTTCTGGACCAGATCGCCCGGGAACGACTCGTCGCGGTCGCGGTCGCGCGCGCCGGGGCGCACCTCGCGGTCGCAGAAGGCGCGCGCAGTCTCGCGCAGCGCTG
>JBFGFG010000089.1:0-9119 GCA_041579655.1 Nitriliruptoraceae bacterium | reverse complement strand
GTTCGCACCCGTCCCGCAGCGCAGCCCGCCGGCACCACGACGCGTCGCGTCGTGCGTCGCGTCGCGGCTCCCGGTGGCGAGACCACCGCGGCGACAGCCCCCACCCGGGTCGCCAGGCCGGTCGTCGCGCCCGCCGGCGGGTCCGCCAGCACGCCGACGCGTGTGGTGAAGCGCGTCGCACGCCCCGCGGGCGAGGCTGCAGCGCAGCCGACGACCCGCACCGTCGTGCGCCGTGCACCCGCCGCCGCTCCTGTCACCAAGGCCGCTCCGGCGGCTCCCGTGGCCAAGGCCAAGGCAGCCCCCGTCAAGGCGGCGACCGCGAAGGCCTCGCCGTCCAAGGCGAAGTCCGGCGGCACGCGGGGCGCGAAGGCGCGCGCGGTGCTCGACGAGATCAAGGGCGTCGGTCCTGCGAAGCGTGACGCGCTGCTGAAGACCTTCGGCTCCCTCGAGAACATCGCCTCCGCCGACGTCGCCGACCTGACGGCCATCAAGGGTGTTGGCGAGGGCGTCGCGATCGAGCTCAAGCGGGCCCTGAAGAAGCTGTGACGCTGGTCGCGGCGCCACGGCGCGCCGCGACCTCGAACGGGTTGCTCCGGTAGCCCCAGCGCGCCTGCGCGAGCGGGTACGCGAGCGCGAACAGCAGCCCCATGCGCTCCTGCTGGCGAACGTGCACGGCCTCGTGCTCCAGCAGGCGTGCGCTCGGCCGCTCGCTGCGGCACACCACCACGTGGCCGAGCGTCGCTGCTGCCGCACCCTGCCCACGCAGGAACGCGCTGGCGGGCCCCGCGACGCCGCGCGCCACGAGGCACCCGTGGGTCTGGTCGAACCGTGGGGTCTGGCCGCCGAGCCCGACGGCGGTGACGCCGAGCAGGGTCAGCGGTGCGGCCCACGTCGCCGCGAGCGCCCGGCCCGCCGCGGTCGTGGGGCGTGTCGGCTGCCAGCCGGCCACGGCCGTGTGCAGAGACCCGAGGCCACCGTCGAGCAGCTCCCCGGACGGGCCGAGGGGGGAGAGGTGCCCGCTGGCGACGGCTCTGGCCTCACGTTGCTGCCGCAGCACGGCCGCAGCGCCGAGGCCGATCCCGGCGACACCGAGGATCGTTGCTGGGCCCATCGTCGCACCTCCGTCCGGCGCCCAGCATGCCCGAAGGGATGTTCGCAGCGCCCCGACGGTCGGCCGGGACTCGGTACCGTCCTGCGACGGACCCGACCGATCGGCCTGCCGCTCCGTGGCGCTGTTGCCCCCACTCCAGGCCCCTCGTCGTGCAGACGAGGCGCTCGTGCGCATCCCTCCCGTGGAGGGCTCACCGGCCAGCATCGGGCTGCTCGTGGGCTCGGCCGTGTTCGTGTTCGACCAGGCGACCAAGACGCTCGCGGACACCCTGCTGATCCCGAACAGGCTCGTGGAGTTCGTGCCCGACTGGGTCCCGTTCTTCAGCAGCGGGTTCGGCTGGCAGCTGATCTACAACCCTGGCGGTGCGCTCGGCTTCGACCCGGACACCTTCTTCGGTCGCTTCGTGGGGCAGTGGTTCTTCCTGCTGGTGACGGGGATCGTGACCGTGATCGTGGCGCGCAACCTGCCGCGGACCCTGACCATGCCCGCCGGGCTGGCGTACGGGCTGCTGCTGTCGGGCGCGTGGGGCAACGGGATCGACCGTGTGCTGCGTGCACCCGGCTTCCCGCGCGGGCAGGTGGTGGACTTCATCGCCACCCGGGTGCCCGACTGGTTCCCGATCGACCAGCCGCAGCTGGCACGTTTCAACGTCGCGGACGTGGCGATCGGTGTCGGCTTCATCCTGCTGCTGCGCTCGCTGTCCCGCGAGGACCATGCGCGCGCCGTGCTCGACGGCGCCGACGACACCACGGCGGCCACCTGATGCCTGACCCGACAGCGACGACCCTCGACCTGGTCGTGGAGGCCGACGAGGCCGGAGACCGGCTCGACGTGCTCGTGGCCCGACGCACCGGGCTCTCGCGCAGCGCCGCAGCCCGCTGGGTCAGCGCCGTGGACGCGACGGTCGGGGGATCCCCGGCGAAGCGTTCGGCGACGGTCCAGGCCGGCGACCGCCTGCTGGTGCCGCCGATGCCGCTGCCGGAGCGCGGCGAGGCGCCGCCGATGCCGCCGATCCGCTACCAGGACGAGCACGTGCTCATCGTCGCCAAGCCGGCGGGGATGGTGGTGCACGCGGGCGCGGGGCACTACGGCGACACCCTCGTGGACGCGATGCTGGCAGCAGGCATCCCGCTCAGCACGGGCACGGCCCCGGACCGCCCCGGCATCGTGCACCGGCTGGACCGTGACACCTCCGGCCTGCTCATGATCGCGTCCGACGACGAGACGCAGGAGGGCCTGATCGAGCAGCTGCGTCAGCGCACCGTGCTGCGCCGCTACCACGCGCTCGTGCGCGGCGTGCCGCCGTCCACGACCGGCACGGTCGACGCCCCCATCGCGCGGCACCCCACCGACCGGCAGCGCTTCGCGTGCGTCGAGGGCGGTCGGCCGGCGCGGACCCACTGGCGCGTCGTGGAGTCGATCGTCACGCAGGACGAGCGCTTCAGCCTCGTGGAGTGTCGGCTCGAGTCGGGGCGCACCCACCAGATCCGCGTGCACCTGCAGGCGATCGGCAACCCGGTGGTCGGCGACGACCGCTACGGCACCTCGCCCGCGTCGGACGCCATGCTCGGTGTGCCACGCCTCGCGCTGCACGCACGCACGCTCGGCTTCGACCACCCGATCACCGGTGCGTGGATCGAGGAGACCGAGCCGGTCCCCGATGACCTCTCGGCGCTGTTCGATCGGATCGGCCTCGTCGAGCGCTGAGGCACCGACGTACCCTCACCGCTCGCACGCCCGCCCCGTTCGACCTCGGAGACGCAGATGGCCCGCACGCCGCCGGTGCGCACCGCAGGTCAGGTGCCGCTGATCGCGGGCGTGGCGCTCGTGGTGCTGCTCGGTGGTCTGGTCGCGCAGGGCGACGACGCCCGCCGGCCGGTCGACGGCTCCGCAGAGGTGCAGGACCAGGCCGACCAGGGCATCACGTCGGTCTCGTCCCGCGTGGGGCCGCCCACCGCAACCCCGGTCGAGCAGTACGTGGCGGACCGCACCACGGCGATGCAGCAGGCCACGGACATCGACGTCGCGGTGGTGTCGTTCTCGGAGCTGGTGACCGCGAAGCAGGCCGTCGATCTGGTCGGCGCCGACGTGGTGGTGGTCTCCGTGATGCTGCGCGTGCCGCTCGAGACCGCGCGTCCGGTCGTGATCCGGGCGGAGGGTGACGCGGTCAGCGCAGCCTCCGACGCGCTGGCCCAGCTGGCCGGCGAGCTCGCGGAGGAGGAGCAGGCGCAGCGTCGCCTGCTCGAGTCCGACACGCTCAACGACGCGGCGTTCGAGCAGGACGCGCGCGACCAGGCCGAGGCGCTCGCGGCAGCCCGTGGCGCCGCGATCGGCGGCCAGCCGCTGGTGCACGCGGTGGTGGTGCGTGGCCCGCTGCAGGCGCTGCAGGCGCTCCAGCAGCTGCCGCAGGTCCGGCTCGTGGACCCGGCACCGCCGGGGACGGATCCGGCCACCTCGGTGTTCCACGGGCTGCTGCCGTCCGACACCGAGACGGTGCGCTTCGGACGGGCCGGCTGAGTCGATCCGGTTCCACCGTGCCACCGGGGCCCGCTGCTACGGTCGGACACGGCGCGAGGGCCCGTCGCTTCCCCAGCGGTCCACCTCCGGGAGGCCGCCCCGGCAGGCCCCTCGCCACCGGTCCGTCGCCGTACGGACCGGCGACGCCTGTCCAGTGGCCCGTACGGGCCTGACCCGCCGGGGAAGCACCGTGGCTGACGAATCCTTCGTCCATCTGCACGTCCACACCGAGTACTCGATGCTCGATGGTGCCTCGAAGCTGGACGGGCTGATCGACAAGGTCGTGCGCGACGAGCAGCCTGCCGTCGCGATGACGGACCACGGTGTGCTGTTCGGGCTGGTGGACTTCCACAACCAGGCGCGTGCTGCGGGCATCAACCCGATCCTCGGTTCGGAGCTCTACCAGGCGTCGGGCAGCCGGCGGGACCAGCAGCGCACCCCCAGCGGCGACCGGTACTACCACCTGACCGCGCTGGCGATGAACGACACCGGCTACCGCAACCTGATGGCGATGTCGACCGCGGCCTACCTCGAGGGCTACTGGTACAAGCCGCGCATCGACAAGGAGCTGCTCGCGCAGCACAACGAGGGCCTCGTCGTGCTCTCCGGCTGCCTCGGTGGCGAGGTCAACCAGGCGCTGCTGCGCGACGACGAGCCCGCCGCGATGAAGGCGCTGTCGGAGTTCAAGGACATCCTCGGCCCGGAGCGGTTCTTCGTCGAGCAGATGGACCACGGCATCGAGGAGCAGCGCCGCAACTGGCCGTTGCTGGAGAAGCTGGCGAAGAACCTCGGGCTGCGCACGGTCATCACCAACGACTCGCACTACACCGACGCCGAGGACGCCGAGGCCCACGACGCGCTGCTGTGCATCCAGACGGGCTCCGAGCTGTCGTCGGAGAACCGTTTCCGCTTCAGCGGCCCCGACTACTACATGCGCACCAGCGCCGAGATGTGGCGGCTGTTCGGCACCCGGGCCCCCGACGCGCTGCGCGCCACGCTCGACATCGCCGAGATGTGCGACGTGAAGCTCGAGTTCGGGCAGGACCTGCTGCCGAAGTTCCCCACCACCGGGGGTCGCACCGAGTCCGAGCAGCTGCGTGACGACGTGCTCGACGGCGCGGCGCGGCTGTACGGCTCGCCCCTGCCCGAGGTCGTGCGCGAGCGCATCGACTACGAGCTGCGTGTCATCGACGACATGGGCTTCCCTGCGTACTTCCTCATCGTGGCCGACCTCTGCCGGCACGCCCGCGAGGTGGGCATCCGGGTCGGTCCCGGTCGTGGCTCCGCCGGCGGCTCGGTGGTGGCGTACTGCACCGACATCACGCGGGTCGACCCGATCCACCACGGCCTGATCTTCGAGCGGTTCCTCAACCCGAGCCGCAAGGAGATGCCGGACATCGACATGGACTTCGACGACCGTCGACGCTCCGAGATGATCAGCTACTCGGCCGAGCGCTACGGCCAGGCGCAGGTGGCCCAGGTCATCACGTTCGGCACCATCAAGGCGAAGTCCGCGATCCGCGACGCCGCTCGTGTGCTGGGCACCGACGGCCTCGGTGTCGAGAACACCTTCCAGGTGGGCGACAAGCTCTGCAAGATGATGCCGCCGGCGGTGCAGGGCAACGAGTTCCCGCTGGTCGAGACGCGGGAGGGCAAGAAGTCGGCCTACGACCTGTCCACCGAGCTGATGGACGCCAAGCAGGACCCGACCTACCGCCGCGTGCTCGACATGGCCGAGAAGCTCGAGGGCCTCAAGCGCCAGCACGGCATCCACGCGGCCGCGGTCATCATCGGTGCCAAGCCGCTGGTCGAGACGGTGCCGCTGCTGCGCACCGACAACGGCGAGATCGTCACCCAGTACGAGATGAAGGCCTGCGAGTCCATCGGGCTGCTGAAGATGGACTTCCTGGGGCTGCGCAACCTCTCGGTGGTCGCGGACGCCGAGCGTCACGTGATGACCAACCGCGGGGTGCACGTCGACCTCGACGACCCGGTCAACCTCGGGATGATGGATGACCCCAAGGTGTACGAGATGCTGGCGACCGGGCACACGCTCGGTGTGTTCCAGCTGGACTCGACCGGCATGCAGGCGCTCGTGCGCAAGCTCAAGCCGACCCGCTTCGAGGACATCTCGGCCCTGCTGGCGCTGTACCGCCCGGGTCCGCTGTCCATGGACATGCACATCACCTACGCCGAGCGCAAGAACGGGCTCGAGTCGGTGACCTACGACCACCCCGACCTCGAGGCGATCGTCGGCGACACCTACGGCGTCATCGTCTACCAGGAGCAGGTGATGAAGATCGCCACCGACCTGGCGGGCTTCACGATGGCGGACGCCGACGGCCTGCGCAAGGCGGTCGGCAAGAAGAAGCTCGAGCTGATGGAGTCCTACAGCGAGCAGTTCGTCGAGGGTGGCCAGTCCAACGGCTACGAGAAGAAGCTGATGGTCGATCTGTGGGAGCTGATCGTCAAGTTCGCCGCGTACGGCTTCAACAAGGCCCACACCGTCGCGTACGGCGTGGTCAGCTACCAGACGGCCTGGCTCAAGGCGCACTACCCGGTCGAGTACATGGCGGCGCTGCTGACCTCGGTGAAGAACAACAAGGACACCAAGCCGATCTACCTCAACGAGTGCCGCCGGATGGACATCCCGGTGCTCCCGCCGGACGTGAACGTCTCGGAGGCCGACTTCTCGGCCGACGGCGAGCAGATCCGCTTCGGTATGGCGGCGGTGCGCGGCGTGGGGGAGGGCCTCGTCGAGGCGATCGTGCGGGCGCGCGAGGACGAGGGGCCGTTCGTCGACTTCCGCGACTTCTGCGCGAAGGTCGACGGCTCGGTGCTCAACAAGCGCACCCTCGAGAACCTCATCATGGCCGGGGCGTTCACAGGCCTCGGACACACCCGCAAGGGGCTGCTCGGCGCGTACGAGCCGATCGTGGACGCCGCGCAGAGCACGAAGAAGGCGAAGGCCGCCGGGCAGGACTCGCTGTTCGACTCGTTCGGTGACGACCCGGTGGTCGAGCTCGACGACGGGGTCGAGATCGGCGAGGAGGAGTTCGGCAAGTCGCGGCTGCTGTCAGCCGAGCGCGAGATGCTGGGGCTGTACGTGTCGGACCACCCGCTGTTCGGTGCCGAGCGGCTGCTCGAGGAGCAGTCGGACACCACCGTCGCCGACCTGCGGGGCAAGAACGACTCCGACACGGTCACCGTCGCCGGCGTGCTGACGGGCATCCAGAAGAAGTTCACGAGGAAGGGCGACACCTACCTCACCGCCACGATGGAGGATCTCACGGGCGCCGTCGAGGTCGTGTTCTGGCCGACCGTCTACCGCGTGGCGCACGAGGTGCTCGCCGAGGACACGGTGCTCATCGTCACCGGGCGCGTGGAGTCGCGCGACGAGTCGGTGAAGCTGACGGCCAACAGGGTCACCGAGCCGGACCTCTCGGAGGTGCGCGGCTCGCCGGTGCAGGTGCGCTTCGCCGGCGCGCAGTGCACCACCGACGCCCTGCGGCGGCTTCGCACGGTGCTCAGCGCCCACCGCGGCCACGTGCCGGTCCACCTCACGGTCGACCTCGGCGAGGAGACGGTGCGCTACCAGCTCGGTGACGAGCACCGCGTGACCCGCCGTCCGGGCCTGTTCGGCGAGCTGAAGATGGCGTTCGGCCCCGACGCGGTGCTCGACGAGACGTCGCGCACCTTCGAGGGCGAGCGCCCGGACCCCGTCAACCGGTTCCAGGCGAACCGCTGACCGCTCGGCCGTGACCGGCGTGGGACAGATGTCCCACCACGTTCAGTGATGCTTCAGCCACTCCACGTTGTGACGACTGGGAAGGAGCATCGACCGGGGGGTCACCAGATGCAGACGCTCGTTCAGCGACTTCGTTCAACCACCGCCGCAGCCATCCTGGCGGTGCTCGCCGTCATGGCCGCCACGCTGCCCGTCACCGGCAGCAGCGCCGCCTCGCTCGACGCGCCCGTGCTCACCAGCACGGCGCAGGGCGTACGCATCATCGTCACCGCGACGAGCGCGCAGGTCGAGGCTGCGGCCCGGGCCGCGATCGCGCGGTTCGACGGCGTGGTCGTCGCCGAGCTGCCGCTGATCGGTGGCCTCGTCGCCGAGGTGCCCGCCGAGTCCGTCCCCGGCATCGCCGGGATCGACGGTGTGCGGGTCGCCTCCGACGAGGAGGTCGTGCTCCAGTCCGGCGGCACGCCGTCCGGCGCTGCTGACGGCAGCGGACCGGCCACGCTCGGTGCGCAGCAGGCGTGGGCCGCTGGCTTCGACGGCAGCGGCGTCGGCATCGCGGTGATCGACACCGGCATCTCGGAGATCTCCGACCTCGCGGGTCGCGTCGCCGCGGGTGTGGACCTCACGCCGGAGCAGAACGGCCGCGACACCTACGGTCACGGCACGCCCGTGGCGTGGGTCGCTGCTGGTGACGGCTCCGCGTCCGGCGGCACCTGGACCGGGGTCGCCCCCGGTGCCCACGTCGTGCCCGTCAAGATCGCCGGCGTGGACGGCAAGACCGAGATCGCCCGCGTCCTCATCGCGCTGGACTGGGTCGCCAGCCACGCCGACGAGCTCGGTGTGCGCGTGGTCAACCTGTCGCTCGGCTCGGTGCCCGCCGCAGTGGACCTCATCGACGCCGCGGTCCAGCACCTGTGGGACATCGGGCTGGTCGTGGTGGTCGCGGCCGGTAACGACGGGTCCGGCTCGCTCGGCACCCCCGCCGGCAACACCCACGTCCTGACCGTCGGCTCCTCGGCCGGTCGCGGCACGGCGGACACCGCCGACGACGCGGCCGCCTCCTGGTCCGCCACCGGCGTGGACGCCGACGGCGTCGCCAAGCCGGACCTGACGGCTCCCGGCCAGTCGCTGGTCGTGGCCGGCGCTCCCGGCTCGTGGGCGTACACCACCCACACCAACGGTCACCTCGGCAACGGCTACCAGCGCGTCAGCGGAACGAGCTTCACGGCCGGCCTGATCAGCGGCTCCGCCGCGCTCGTGCTCGACGCGCACCCGGACTGGACGCCGGACCAGGTGCTCGGTCAGCTCGGACAGGGCGCGCGGCCGATCGCCGGCACGCACGCCCCGACCCCGTGGCTGCCGACCGCGCTCGGGCTCGACACGCCCGTGCTCTCCCCGGTCGAGGGCAACGTCGGCGCGAGCTCCGTCGGCACCGGGTCCCTGCTCAACCTCGGCCCGCCGCCGCCGGCTGTGGTCGCGGCCACGCTCACCGGCAGCTCGCTCAACCTCAACCTCAGCGTCGACCTCTCCGGCTCCGGTTGGTACGGCTCCGGTTGGTACGGCAGCGGCTGGTACGGCAGCGGCTGGTACGGATCGGGTTGGTACGGGTCAGGTTGGTACGGGAGCGGTTGGTACGGGTCGGGCTGGTACGGAAGCGGCTGGTACTGACCGTGCGCTCGGCGAATACGTGTGGTCGCTTTGACCACAGAACGTAACGTTCTTGGCTGATGCGGCCGACTGGTCAAT
>JBFGFG010000088.1:0-9247 GCA_041579655.1 Nitriliruptoraceae bacterium | reverse complement strand
GAGCTCCTCGAGGCGATCGACGAGATCGACGGCGACGGTGACGGCGTGATGGCACGGAGCGCCACCGCAGCCGCCTGACCCGGCGGCACCACCGCGTGGTGTCGCCGCGGGTCAGCCCTCGCGACGCCCGCGCCGCGCGAGTCCGGCCAGCAGACCGGCCGCGCCGAGCAGCAGCCCTGCGATGCCGGCAGCACCGCCGCCGGTCGCCGCGAGGTCGTCGTCGTGTCCGTCGAGCGCACCGTTCGGTGTGACCGCACCGCCCGGCGTCGCGCCGGTCGCGTCACCGGACTCGTCGAACGTGATGGTGATCGTCTCGGCCTCGCCGTCCGCGCCCTCCACGCAGTACACCCACGCGGAGCCGTCACGGCTGACGGGCTGCCCGACCGACTTCAGGAACAGCTCGAGGTCGCCGCCCACGAGCGCGTGGAGGTCCTCCAGCTGCGGGGTCGAGCCGTCCACGACGCAGTCGTTGGAGCCGTACACGGCGCGCTCCCACGTCAGCAGGTAGTCCTCGGCGCCGTTGAGCATGTCGGTGGTGAGCTGCGCCGCGAGCGCGTCGCCGCCCTGCTCGCGGGCCGAGAGCAACAGCTCCTGGAACCAGTCGGCGAACAGGCCGTAGTGCGCCACGCCGTCGGTGTTGACGTCGTACGCGCGGACGCCGGAGACCTGCTGGAAGATCGTCACGTCACCGATCGGTGCCGGGAAGCCGGCCTCGCCGTACGTGATCGGCTGGGCTGGGTTGTCGCGCGGGCCGGGCTGGCCGCCGAGACCGTTGGTGTCAGCGCCGTAGCCGAGGCCGAAGAACGCACCCGACGGGGCGTGCTCCTGGTGCCACGCGCGACGCTCGAGGTAGCGACCCACGAAGCGGTCGGCCGAGGTGGTGCGGGGCGCGATGACCCCGTCGAGGTCGAAGATGCGCTGGTAGATGACGTCGTTGCCCCACGAGTGGCTCGAGAGCACGCCGGGCATGCGCGCCGCGGTGCCGTTCTGCTCGGCCGCGTCGTGCAGACGCGGGACCACGACCTTCTCGAGGTGGTCGAGCGCCTGCTGCTGCGCCTTGGCCGACATGTGGTCGGGGTCGAACAGGATGCCGTTGGTGACCATCTCGTCGATGAGGTGCACGCCGAGCTCGGTCAGGCCGCGGGAGTTGCAGTGCGGGCCGGCTGGGTAGACGGGCGCAGGACCGGCGGCCGGGCCGAACTGCGAGATGATGATGCCGGCGAGCACGTCGATCTCGTCGGCGTTGCCGCCCGTCGCGTCGTCGTTGAAGTTGATCTGCGTCTTGTCGTGCTGGTCACCCTCGTGCTCGTGGCCGAAGCCCTCGCTGGAGAAGGGCTCACCGCAGGTACGCATGTCCCAGTAGTGCTGCGAGACGAGCTTCTGGCCCTGGTTGACGACCATGCCGGTCGAGCCGCCGTCACCGGTGACGCCTGCCAGCGCCGAGTCGAACTTGTTGAGCAGCTCCATCTGGCGCACGCCCATGTCGGCGACCTCGGTCAGCGAGGTCGTGATCGACTCCTTGGTGCACTGCGGCTGGTCGAGCACCTCGCGGCAGTCGAACAGCTCGGACACCTCGATGCCGAGCACGATCGCGAGCCGGCCGTCGTTGATGGTGCGGCGCGCCTGCGCGGGCGTGGTGATGATGCGCAGCCAGCCCTCACCGGGGCCGCCGGCCTGAGCGTCGATGTAGTCCTGCAGCTCGAACATCCGCTGCGCCTGCAGGCGCACCGAGTCCATCTCGTTGCACGAGTTCTTCTTCTCGGGGTAGAGCTGGCACAGCGCCGTGTTCTCGACCAGCAGGATCGTCGTCAGGCGCAGGCCACCGTGGTACGCCCGCTCGAGCCACTTGTAGTAGTACTGCTCGTGGGTGAGCGTGTCGTGCTTGGGCCAGTAGCTGAACGTGGGCCAGCCGACGGGGTCGTACGACGCCACCGGGTCGGACGGGTCCTGTCCGGCGAGCGCGACCTCGAGGCCGCCGTTGGCGTTCGTGCCGTCGGCCGAGCAGTCCGGCAGCGCGTGCTCGACGCCCCAGCGGTGCCACGGCGAGCCGCAGCGCAGCTCGCCACCGAGGAACTCGTACGCCATGCCGTGCACGTGCGCCTCGAAGAAGCCCTGCGCCGGCGCCTGCGGTCCGTCGGGGTTCGGGGCCGGCTGGCCCGAGGTGTTGGTGGTGATCTCGGGCCACACGGCGCAGCTGTCGGCGAGGTGGAACGTGACCTCGGTGCCAGCGAGCGGGGCGAGGTCGCTGTCGGGCAGCGACAGCAGGTAGCTCTGGCCGGACTCGTCGCGCGCGTCGGCGTCGCCGGACGCCGGCAGCACCGCCCAGTCACCGTCGAACGACGGGGCGTCGGCGAGGCGCACACCGAGCTGGCCCGGCAGCAGCGCGCCCGGCGTGGCCGTCAGGTAGCTGCGGTCGGACCACCACGCACCCTCGACCTCGGTGGAGAGGCCCTCGTCCGCCACGATCAGGTAGCGCCCGAGCTCGGTGGCACGCAGCAGGAACGCCTCCGCGTCCGCTGCGGCGCCGAGCGCCGCGCTGGTCTCGGAGCCGCGGGTGACGTAGCCGTCTGCCGTCTCGATCGTGTAGCAGCCGCCAGCGAGCGCGAAGCGGTCCTCCGGCTGCGGCAGCCGGTCGTCGACGTCGCGGTCCTCCACGAGCGCGAACGGCACCGTCAGCGCGGCGTCGCTGCCCGCCTCCGGGCCCGGACCGGTGCGGGTGCTCCCCGAGGCGATGCCCGCGCCGAGCGCCGTGGCCAGCAACGAGGTCGTCGCCACCGTCGCCAGCACCCGTCGGGTCGCGTTGGGACGTGCGGACATGCGTGACGTGTGCAAGGGCTGGCTCCCGGTCGCGGCCGCGACCACGGCCCTCAGCGCGGGTGTCGTGCACCGCTACGCCTGTGCAAGGTTAGGGCCAGACCTCGCGCTGAGCGTCCGCACGAGCGCTCACGCGGACCGGGCGCGCACAGGTTGCGTCAGCCGAGCGACCTCGAGCGGCGGCGCGAGCTGAGCCCACGGGGCGAGCTCCTCGAGCTCGTAGGCCAGCCCCAGCAGCATCGCCTCGTCACCGATCCAGCCCTGCAGCTGGACGCCGATGGGCAGCCCCGCGCTCGACAGCCCGGCAGGGACCGAGATGGCGGGGGTCCCAGCGGCGTTGTGCAGCGGGGTGAACGCCATCCACGCCATCAGGCGCTCGAGGTGCACCTCGTGCGGCAGCGTGACGTCGAGGTGGCCGATCACCGGCGCCGTCTGCGTCAGCGTCGGCGTCAGCAGCACGTCGATCTCGTCGAACATCGCGTGGTAGCGAGCGGCCACCTGCCGCAGCCGGCGCACGATCAGCGGCAGCCGCGGCGCCGCGCGGCGCCCGCGCTCGGCCATCGAGCGGGTCCACGGGTCCAGCAGGTGCCCGCCGAACTCGCCGCCCATGTCCTTGCGGCCGAGCAGCGGCGTCGTCATCGCCAGGATGCCGAAGTAGTCGATGAAGTCCTGCTCGAAGCGCCCGGCGTCCATCATCGGCACCTCGGTGACGACGTGACCCACACCGGCCAGCAGCTCCGCGGTCCGTCGCGTGGCCGCCGCGATCTCGCGGTCGACAGGGGCGTCGTTCGGCGCGACCGTCGTGAACCCCACGCGCAGCCGCCGCTCCCCCGGGCCACGCACGTGACCGATCGGTCGCAGCCCGCCGGGCGACGCCGTGTGCGCCTCGGCGGACGCGTGGTACGCGGCGACGTCGCGGACCGACCGCGCGACCACGCCGTGGGCGACCACCGGGATGGGCAGCTTCTCGGCGTCGCCGTACGGCGCCATCCGTCCCTTGGACGGCTTGAGCCCCACGAGGCCGCACGCGGCCGCCGGGATGCGGATCGAGCCACCGCCGTCGGCAGCCATCGCGATCGGCACGACGCCGGCCGACACCAGCGCCGCGCTGCCGCCGCTGGAGCCGCCGCTGGAGTGACCGAGGTTCCACGGGTTGCGCGTCGGCAGCCGCCCGAGCGGCTCGGTGGTCGGGGTGAAGCCCATCTCGCTCATCGTCGACATCGCGATCGGGACCACGCCGGTGCCGACGTGCTGGGCGGCCGGGGCGTCGGTGTGGTCGGCCCGGTGCCCTCGCCAGGCCCGCGAGCCGTGGGTCAGCGGCGCGCCCTCGAGCGCGAACATGTCCTTGATCGCCGTGGGGACACCGCGCAGCAGCCCGGGCGCAGCCCGACCGGCGCTCACGCGTGCGCCGGCGTACAGCGGCGCGGCGACGGCCGCGATGTCCGGGTCGGCGGCGATGGAGCGCTCGACGGCGGCGGTGGCGACCTCGGCCGCCGAGACCTCACCGGACGCGATCCGTGCGGCGGTCTCGACCGCGTCCCAGGTGCGCATCTCGTCCATCGTGGCCTCCGGGGGCGTCGTGTCCCGACCGTAGCCATGACGTACGGCACCATCCCCACCCGTCCCCACGGCAGATGTCCCCACCTCGGAGCCAGTCATGAGCACCACCCCAGCACCTCGCGCCCGCGTGATCGGGGCCGGCGTGATCGGCCTGACCACGGCGATGATGCTGCGGGCCGACGGCTGGGACGTCGACGTGGTGACCGCGGAGGCGCCCGGCGACACCACCTCCTCCGTGGCTGCGGCGTTCTGGTACCCGTACCTCGCCGGGCCGGCCGACGCGGTCGAGCGCTGGGGACGCATCTCGGCGCAGCAGCTGGCGACGATGGCCGGCGCTGACGGCTTCCCCGTCCGCGCCCACACCGTGCACGAGCGCTTCCGCACCGCCGACGTCGACCCGGGGTGGCGCACCGAGATGCAGGACGCGGCCCGCGAGGACGGTCCGTTCGGTGATGGTGTGCTCGACGGCTGGCGCTACACCTCGTGGGTCGCGGACATGCCGCTGTACCTCGACTGGCTCGTGTCGGAGTGCACCGCCGAGCAGGTCCGCATCGAGGCCAGGACGCTGGAGTCGCTCGACGACGCCTACGAGCCGGGCGTGGACCTGATCGTGAACTGCGCGGGGGTCGGCGCGAACCCGCTGGCCGAGGACGGCACGCTCCAGCCCGTGGCCGGACAGGTGATCGTGGTCCGCGCGCCGGACGTCACAGACGTGTGGCTCGACGCCGACACACCGGGCGGCGCCACCTACGTGGTGCCCCGCACCGACACGGTCGTGCTGGGGGGCACCGCGGGCCACGGCGTGTGGGACCGTCGACCGGACGCCGACGTCACCCGCGACATCCTGCGACGCTGCACCGAGCTGGTGCCGGCGTTGGCGGGGGCCGAGCTGCTGGACGTGCGCGTCGGGCTCCGACCCGCCCGGCCGGAGGTGCGTCTCGAGCTCACGCCGGGTCGCGACTGCCTGGTGCTGCACCACTACGGCCACGGTGGCGCCGGCCTCACGCTGTCGTGGGGCTCGGCGCTCGAGGCGGCGCAGCTGGTCAGCGACCTCAAGCTCTGAGGGCGCTGGCGTCCTGCGTCAAGCGGGCGGGAGGAAGCCCACGAGCTCCTTGGCCTTCGCCAGCGTCGGTGCGCTGACGGCGCGAGCCTTCGCGGCGCCGGCGCCGAGGCTGCGCATCACCTCGCCGGGGTCGGCCGAGAGCTCGGCGTGACGGGCCTGGATCGGCTCGAGCAGCGCGATGACCGCGTCGGCGACCGCGCCCTTGAACGCGCCGTACTGCTGGCCGGCGAACTCGGCCTCTGCGGCCTCGATGGAGCTGCCGGTCGCCGCGCTGTACAGCTCGAGCAGGTTCGACACGCCCGCCTTGGCCTCGCGGTCGTAGCGGACCTCGGCCTCGGAGTCTGTGACCGCCGAGCGGATCTTCTTGGCGACCTTCTTCGGCTCCTCGAGCACGCCGACCACACCCTTGGGCGAGGACGACGACTTCGACATCCGGTTGGTGGGCTCCTGGAGGTCCATCACGCGTGCCGCCGCCTGCGGGTGCACGGCCTTTGGCAGCACGAACAGCGGCTCGTCCTCGGGCGCGAAGCGGTGGTTGAACCGCTGGGCGAGGTTGCGCGCGAGCTCGATGTGGTGGCGCTGGTCCTCCCCGACCGGCACCTCCTCGGCGTCGTACAGGATGATGTCGGCGGTCTGCAGCACCGGGTAGTCGAACAGCCCGACCGATACCTGGCCCTTGAGGTCGCCCGCCTCGATGCGGTCGGCCTTCTCCTTGAACTGCGGCTGCTTGCGCAGCTCACCGAAGCCGGTGACGCAGTTCAGCAGCCAGGTGGCCTCGGCGTGGACGTCGCCCACGTGACTCTGGAGGAACAGCGTGGAGCGCTCGGGGTCGACGCCGACCGCGAGCAGGTTGGTCGCCATCTCGACGGTGCGCTCGCGCAGGGCTGCCACGTCGTGCTCGACGGTGATCGCGTGCATGTCCACGATGCAGTACGTGCAGTCGTGGGTGTCCTGCATGCCGACCCAGTTCACCAGCGCCCCGAAGTAGTTGCCGAGGTGGAGGTCGCCGGAGGGCTGGATGCCGGAGAAGACGCGGGGCACGGGCGGAACCTTGGTCGGGGGCTGGTGGCCGGAGGCTACGCGCCCCGCACGACAGGCCTCGTCTGCGTGGCGAACGCCGAGGCGCGCGAGTACGTCCGCATGGCGGCCGAGGAGCACGGGGCCGCTCGCGACGTGCTGGGCAGCGTCGGGCTGACGCTCGCCATGTGCGTCCGGCCGGACCGGCATGCCACACTGGACAACCCGACCGGAGGCACAGGTGCTCCTCACCACGACCGGGACCGCAGCGGCCGCCGCCTCGGCGACGAACCTGCTGATCGCGCGCAACCAGATGGCGCTGTCGCTCGGGTGGCACATCATCCTCGCGTGCTTCGGCGTGGCGTTCCCCGCGATGGTGTACGTCGCGCACCGCCGCGGGCTGCGGGGTGACACCCAGGCGCTGCGCCTCGCGCGCCGCTGGTCCAAGGCGTCGGCCGTGCTGTTCGCGATCGGTGCCGTCTCCGGCACGATCCTGTCGTTCGAGATGGGGCTGCTGTGGCCAGGGTTCATGGAGACCTACGGCGACGCGATCGGGCTCGCGTTCGCGCTGGAGGGGATCTTCTTCTTCCTCGAGGCGATCTTCATCGGCATCTACGTCTACGGCTGGGACCGCCTGCCCGACCGGTGGCACATCCGCGCGCTGTACCCCGTCATCGCGTCCGGGACGCTCGGCACGTTCATGGTGATGTCGGTGAACGGCTGGATGAACGGTCCCGAGGGCATCACCGTCGTGGACGGTGTGGTGACCGAGGTGCGCCCGTGGGACGCGCTGCTCAACACCGCCGTGCTGTACGAGTTCCCGCACATGTGGCTGGCCGCGTTCATGGTTACCGGCTTCAGCGTCGCGGGTGTGTACGCGGTCGGCATCCTGCGCGGCCGCGACGACGCGCTGCACCGTCGCGGTGTCGCGATCCCGGTGGCGTTCGCGATCGTGGCCGCCGTGCTGCAGCCCGCCGTCGGGCACATCGTGGGACAGCGCGTGGCCGACGACCAGCCGGCGAAGCTCGCAGCGATGGAGGGTCTCGCCGAGTCCGGGACCCGCGTCCCGCTCGAGGTCGGCGGCGTGTGGAACGAGGAGGAGGAACGGCTCGAGGGTGGCATCGAGATCCCCGTCCCCGGCCTGCTGTCGTTCATGTCGCAGAACTCGTTCGACGCCGAGGTGGTCGGCCTGCGCGACATCCCGCTCGACGAGCGCCCGCCGGTGAACATCGTGCGCTTCGCGTTCCAGACGATGGTCGCGCTCGGGACGGCGATGGCCGCGTTCGGGCTGCTGCTGGCGTGGCGCTGGCGACGGCACCGGCGGCTGCCCACCGAGCGCTGGGCGCTGCTCGGCATCGTGCTGTGCGGGCCGGCGTCGGTGGTCGCCCTGGAGACCGGGTGGATCACCACCGAGGTCGGGCGCCAGCCGTGGATCGCGTACGGCCTGATGCGCACCCCGGAGGCCGTCACCCAGACCCCGCACCTGTGGATCGGGCTCGCGACGCTCACGGTGGTCTACACCGCGATGACCATCGGTGCCGTCGCCGTGCTGCGCGGCATGTCGTCGCGCTGGCGGGACGGGCAGATCCCGGCCCAGGTGTACGGGCTCGAGGACGCCGACGAGCCGGTGCACGGATGAGCGTCGTCGACGCGGTCTCCGCGATCCTGTTCTCCGGCGTGCTGCTGTACGCCGTGTTCGGCGGCGCGGACTTCGGCACCGGGGTGTGGGACCTGACGGCCGGCAACGCCTCGAAGGGCGGCCGCACGCGTCGCCTCATCGACCACGCGCTGGGTCCGGTGTGGGAGGCGAACCACGTCTGGCTGATCTTCGTGCTGGTCGTGCTGTGGACCGCGTACCCAGTGCCGTTCGGTGCGATGATGCGCACGCTCGCGATCCCGTGGGCGCTGGTGGGTGTCGGCATCGTGCTGCGCGGCGCCGGCTTCGCGTACCGCAAGTACGCCACGAGCATCAGCTGGGCCCGCGCGTACGGCGTGGCGTTCTCGGCCTCGAGCATCATCACGCCGTTCTTCCTCGGCACCATCGCCGGGGCGGTCGCGTCGGGCCGCGTGCCTGCGGCCGGCGCGGGTGACCTAGTCACCAGTTGGACAGGGCCGACGTCGATCCTCGGTGGCGTGCTCGCCGTGCTGGTCACCTCGTTCCTCGCCGCGGTGCTGCTGACCAGCGACGCACAGCGCAGCGGGCAGGACGACCTCGCCGAGCTGATGCGGCGACGCGCGCTGTACGTGGCTGTCGTGACGGGGCTCGTGGCGATGGGTGGCATCGTCGTGCTGGAGCGCGACGCGCCGACGCTCACGGCTGGGCTGACCGGTCGTGGGCTGGTGTTCGTGCTGCTGTCGGCGGTGGGAGGCGTGGGCACGATCTGGCTGCTGCTGCGCCGCCACTTCCGTAAGGCCCGCTGGACCGCGGCCGTCTCGGTCGCCTCGGTGGTGCTCGGCTGGGGCGTGGGCCAGTACCCGTGGCTGCTGGTGGACCAGGTCACCCTCGCGGACGGCGCCAGCAACGACGCCACGCTGTGGGCGGTCGTTGTCGGCTTCGGCCTCGCCGTGGCGCTGGTCGGGCCCGCGCTGGTCGCGCTGCTGGTGCTGGTCGACCGCGGCATGCTCTCGGACTGATCCGACCAGTGCACCACCGCCCCACGCGGCGGGTGCCGGGTGGGGTCAGCGGAGCGTTGGCACCGTGGGCGGGCCGGCGCCCGTGGGGTAGGAGACGTGCTGCGGGTTGGTCCCGTCCTTGCGTCGCGAGAGGCTGAACGCGGCCGTGTCACCGTCGAG
>JBFGFG010000087.1:0-9256 GCA_041579655.1 Nitriliruptoraceae bacterium | reverse complement strand
GCAGCACGTCCTGCGCCTGCGCCGTCACCTCGCCCTTCTCGGCGCGCTTCGCGATCTCCTCGACGAAGCCGGCCAGCTCCTTCTCGGCGTCACGCGCCTTGCCCTGGCCGAGCTTGTCCTCGACCTTCCCGAGCTCGTCGTCCAGCTTCGAGGACGCCTTCTCGTCGATCGCACCGCCGGACCGCTGGTCAGCGAGCGCCGAGCGCAGCGCCGCCAGCGCCGACGCGACGGCCTCCTGCGGCGTCGGCGGCGCCACGGTGGGCTCCGGCGACGGAGCCGGCTCAGGCGTCGGTGACGGCACGCTCGACGGCAGCTCGGACGGTGCAGCCGTCGGGGCGGCCGCCTCGGGGACATCGGCGCTCGGCGTGAGCGCCAGCACCGCCAGCAGGGCCAGCAGCGCGATGCCGCCCACCACGAGCACGCGCTGCGCTCCGCGACCATCCGGCGCTGCCTCGGCGGGCGCCGCCTCGGCGGGCGCGTCGGGTAGCACGACAGCGCCCGGCATGGGCTCGACGAGCCTCGTGGTCGCCAGCCCGGGCAGCACCTGGGTCGCGTCGTGCCCCTCCGTCGGCGCCGTCTCGTCGCTCCCGGCCACGGCCGTCGCCGCGGTTGGCCCGGCAACCGCCGCCGGGAGCGGACGACCGATGGCGGCCATGAACGACGCGACGTCGGCCGGCCGCCGGTCCGGGTCCGTCGCCAGCGCCGTCGCGATCCCGGCGGCGACCGCCTCGGGCACCTCGGGTGAGCGCGTGCGTACGTCAGGTGCCTCGGCGGTCATGTGCTGGTGCACCACGCCGACCGGCGACTCGGCCTCGAACGGCGGGCGGCCCGTGAGCAGGAACGTCGTGAGGCAGGCCAGGGCGTACACGTCGGCAGCCGGCCCGACCGAGCCGCCCGACGCCTGCTCCGGCGAGAGGTAGCCGACGGATCCCCGCACGGTCTGGGTCGCCGTGGAGGTCGCGATGACCGAGCGGGCGATGCCGAAGTCCGTCAGCCGCGGCACGCCGGCGTCGAGCAGCACGTTGCGCGGCGTGACGTCGCGGTGCACGACCCCAGCCCCGTGGACCGCTGCGAGCCCTGCCGCGATCCCGTCGAGCAGGCGCAGCGCCTCGTCCGGTGACAGGCCACCAGCCGGCACGTGCGCCTGCAGGTCGGGCCCGTCCACGAGCTGCAGCACGATCGCGGCGACCTGCTCCTCGAACACCACGTCGAGCACCTGCACGACGTTGGGATGACGCACCTTCGCCGCGCGTGTGGCCTCGGCGCGGAGCCGACCGGAGGACCTCTCGTCGTCCACGAGGTGCGGTGCGAGCACCTTCACGGCCACAGGACGGTCCAGCAGCTGGTCCTGCGCCCGCCAGACGCGGCCCATGCCCCCGTTGCCGAGCACCTCCTCGAGCAGGTAGCGGCCCGCGAGCAGCGTTCCTCGGTCCACGGTCGTCCATCCGGCTGTTCGGCCCGTGACGGTACGCGCGTGTGGCGAGCCACGACCACCCCCGACCGCGCCTAGCATCCACGCACGCCGCCAACCCGGCGCCACACCCGACCCGAGGACCACCCCGTGGAGCTGCACCGATCGACCGACGACGCCGGGGTGCTGACCATCACGCTCGACGACGGAGCGAAGAACGCGCTCGGTCCGCAGGCGTTCATCGACATCATCGCCGCGTTCGACGCTGCTGACGACGACGTGCGCGCCATCGTGCTGGCGGGCAACGCCGAGATCTTCAGCGCCGGCCTCGACGTGAAGTTCCTCCGCTCGGCCTCGCCCGAGGACGTCGCCGAGATGCTGGTGCTGTTCGGCAAGGCGCTGATGCGCGTGTGGTCCGAGCAGCGGCCGACCGTCGCCGCCTGCACCGGTCACGCGATCGCGGCCGGGACGATGTTCGCGATGGCGTGCGACCACGCGATCGCGGCCGACGGCCCGTTCCGCTGGGGGCTCACCGAGACCCAGGTCGGCTTCGAGATCCCGATGTACGGCATCGAGCTGGCGTGGGCGAACGTGCGCGCCGACCGGGTCGACGACCTGCTGCTGCCCGGGGCCGTCGTGGACCCGACCACCGCCGTGGAGGTCGGCTTCGCGGACGTGCTCGCCCCGCAGGCCGACGTCGTCGCGCTGGCGCAGGCGAAGGCGGCCGCGCTCGCCGAGCTCTCCCCCGCCGCCTACGCCGGCACGAAGCGGCGCCTGCGCGGCGCAGCCGTCGACCGTGTGCTCGAGGGGCTCGACCACGACATCGAGGCCGTCATGGTCAGCGCCCCGTTCGGCTGAACCGGCAAGCGCGCCTCGGCGACGGTCACCTGTCCTTCTTGCCCTTCGCCTTGCCCTTGTTGCCCTTGCCCTTGCCGTTGCCGTTGCCCGCGTTGTCGTTCTGCTCGGGCTGCCGGTCCCCCGCGTCATCCACGGACGCAGGCGCGGGTGGCGCTGGGGCCGGCTCGGCCGTGTCCTCGACGTCGGCGAGCGCGGCGGCGACCTCGTCGATGGCGGCCGTCAGAGCGACCCCGGCCTCCTCGCTGACACCGCGCTCCTCGACGCTCGTGGTCACGGTCGCGCGCAGCGTCGCGAGCTCGACCTCCGCGTCACGCATGCGACCCTCTGCCACACGCTGCTCGACCGTCGCCAGCTGCGCGTCGAGCGAGGCCAGCACCTCATCGTCGACACGCCCGGCGGCGTGCTGCTGCGTCAGCACGGTCCGCAGCTGCTCGAGCTCGGCGGCCAGGCGCTCGCTCGGTGACTGCTCCGCCGCCGTGAGCCCAGGGGCCGCGTCGCTCGCGAGCGGGTCGCCCTGCGCCGAGGAACGGGCGAGCGCCCAGCCAGCGAGCGCAAGCAGCAGCACGATCCCCACGACCAGCGCGACACGGGACGGAGCAGGCCGCTGCGAGGCCACCAGCGGCTCCGGCTGCGGCGCGTCTGCGTCCGGCGGCGCGCCGATGCCGGACGGGACGTCCACGGCCGTCGTCGGCAGCGCGCCCACGTCGAGCACCCCGACCGTGGACAGCACGCGGGTCGCGTCATGCTCCGCGGTGCCGGCCACCGCGCCGACCGCGACCGGCGCCGTGCGCTCGAGCGCGACGGGACGGCCGAGCGCGGCCAGGAACGCCGAGACGTCGGCGGGGCGGTCGGCCGGGTCCTTCGCCAGCGCCGCGGCGACCGCGTCGGCCACGGCAGCGGGGACCTCCGGCCGTCGCTCACGCAGGTCCGGGGCCTGCTCGCGCACGTGCTGGTGCACGACGCCGATCGGTGCCTCGGCCTCGAACGGCGGCCGCCCGGTGAGCAGCACGGTGACCAGGCACCCCAGCGCGTACACGTCGGCGGTCGGTCGCACGTCGCCGCCCGTGGCCTGCTCCGGCGCGAGGTAGCTCACCGAGCCGCGGACCGTCTGCGTCTGCTCGCCGCCGTCGGTCAACGACTCCGCAACCCCGAAGTCGGTCAGGCGCGGCACGCCGTCGTCGAGCAGCACGTTGCGGGGGCTGAGGTCGCGGTGGACGATCCCGGCCTCGTGCACGGCGTGGAGCCCGGCGGCGATGCCGTCCACGAGCGCCAGGGCCTCGTCCAGCGGCATGCCGCGCTCGGGCACGACGGCAGCGAGGTCGGGGCCCTCGACGAGCTCCATCACGATCGCGGCCACGTCGCCGTCGAACACCGCGTCGAGCACCTGCACGACGTTCGGATGACGCACCTGCGCCGCCCTGGTCGCCTCGGCTCGCAGCCGCTGCACCCCGGCGCTCGTGGCGGCGAGCTCGCCGGAGAGCACCTTCACGGCGACCTGCCGGTCCAGCAGCCGGTCGTGGGCGCGCCAGATGCGCCCCATGCCGCCCGTGCCGACGACCTCGAGCAGCTCGTAGCGATCGCTGAGCACCACGCCGATGTCCATGCCCACCTCCGGACTCGCGGGCACCTATGCCCCGGCGCGTGCTGCGCCACACCTGCCGCCTAGGCTGCGAGCGCGGACCACGACGGGAGCGGACATGGGCGAGGTGCACTGGCGCGAGCTCTACCACGAGGTCGTCGACACGGGGCTGTGCACCGGCTGCGCCGCCTGCGTGATGGCGTGCCCCCGCGACGTGCTGGGCTACACCGGCCACGAGGGCTACGCCGGTGACGCCGGCGACCACCCCAACGCGACCGACCGCCCGGACTTCCTCCCGATCCAGATCGGGGAGGGGATGGCGCACGACCAGTGCACCATCGGCGACCGCGGCTGTGACATCTGCACCCGCGCGTGCCCGCGCTTCCGCAGCTGGGAGTCCGACTTCGACAGCGAGCTGTTCGGCCGCCCGCGCGAGCGCGACGAGGTGTACGGCATCGCCCGCTCGGTGCTGCTTACCAAGACCACCGACAAGGCGATCGCGCAGGTCGGCCAGGACGGCGGGCTGGTGTCGTCACTGCTGGTGTGGGGGCTCGAGAACGACCGCATCGACGCGGCGGCCACCTCGCGCATCACCGACGACCGCGGCCCGTTCGACTCGGCCCCGTTCCTCGCGACCAACCGCGAGGAGGTGCTCGCCAGCGCCGGCTCGCGCTACACCTACGCCGCGACGCCGCTGGCCGCGATGGAGGCCGACGACCGTGGGCTCAAGCGCCTCGCGCTGGTCGGCATGTCGTGCCAGGCGTCCATCAACGGCTCCGTGAACGCCCGCGGCGTGGGCAAGTGGAAGCGCCGCATCGAGCTCACGGTCGGGCTGCTGTGCAGCAAGACCTTCACGTGGGAGGGCCAGGCCAAGGTGCTGGCCGACCACGACATCGACATCGCCGACGTGGTGAAGATCAACATCAAGGGCAAGTACCAGGTGTGGCTGCGCGACGGCAGCTACCACGAGGTGCCGCTGAAGCCGTTCCACGAGTTCACGCGCCCCGGCTGCCTGCTGTGCCCGGACTTCGCCGCGCAGCACGCGGACATCGCCACGGGCGGCATCGGCGCGCACGACGACTACACGCTGACCATCGTGCGCACCGCCCGCGGCGAGGAGTGGCTGCAGGGCGTCATCGAGGCAGGCCTCGTCGAGACCGCACCGCTGGACGACGTCGCCGCCAAGCTGGTGACGAAGCTCTCGACGTGGTCACGCAAGCGCTGGCCCGAGCAGGGCCTGCCTGCCGCCCACTACGCCCCCGGCCTGCTCCCCCTCGCGGACTGAGTCCAGCCAACCCCGCAGGCGTCAGGGCAGGTCGACCTGGTCCCGCTCGGTGAGTCCGCGGCCGTCGCGCCGCAGGCCCAGCACCCGGTGCTCGGTGGTCGCCACCACGGTGCCGTCCACGACGGCAAGCCCCTCGATCGGCTCGGCGCTGGCACGGATGCGCTGCACCTCGCGGCCCTCGTCGTCGAGGTGCACCACGTCACCGTCGCGGTTGCCCACCAGCAGGTGGCCGCCGGCGACGGTGGACGCCTCGGGCAGCCCCACGCCGAGCTCGACGCGCCACGCCTCCTCGCCGGTGTCCCGGTCGATCGCCACGACCTCGCCGAAGGCCGTGCGCACGAACACGTGGCGCGCGCTCATCCCCATCGTGCGCAGCAGCAGGTCGTCGCTGGCCCACCGCCATGTGAGGCCGCCACCGTCGATGCCGATCGCCGTGATCGCGAAGCCATCCCCGAACACGAGACCGTTGCGATCCACGAGCGGTCGCGAGAACCCGAGGCCGTCCACGTCCACGGCCCAGCGCTGCTGCCCCGTCGCCGCGTCGAACGCAGCCAGCCTGACGTCGAGGTAGGACCCGGTGGCCTGGTAGCCGAGCACCAGCCCCTCCACGAGCCCGATCGGGTAGAGATCCCGGATGCGGCGCTGGTCCTCCCCGTCGAGGTCGAGCACGATCGCGTCCCCGTCGCCGTCGAACGCCTGCACGTACGCCAGCAGCCGCTCGCCGTCGGCGTCCACCGGTTCGTGGTAGAAGCTGTAGGGCTCGTCGCTGATGTCCGCCTCGCCGCCCTGCTGCTCGTCATGGTCGGGCTCTGCCTCGAGGAGCGTCCACGACCCGTCCTGCTCCAGCACCTCGAGTGTCTGTGGCACACGGTTGCGTGACACCAACGGCCGGGCCGGACCGTCCACGTTGGGCACGAAGCCGTGGATCGCACCGCTGAGGTCGCGCAGGAGGTCCTGCGCCTCCTCGGTCGCGTCGTCGGCCTCCGGCCCCGCGGGCGGTGTCGCAGCACCACCGGCCAGGCGGGCGGTCACCCACGGCCTGACGACGTCCACGCTGGTGAGGGCCGCCCCGTCCAGCACGCGCGTCCACTGCAGCTGCGAGGTGAGCTCCCACATCCGTCCGGTGTAGGGCGCCTCGACCGCGGTCCCCACCACGCCGTCGTCGGCGAGCACGGGCCGCAGCGTGAGGCCGCCGCCGTCGGGCGTGACGCTCGCGACCTGAACACCGTCCTCGAGGCGCAGCAGCCGCAGGCGGGTGCGACCGTCGATGTCGCCCTCGCGCCCCTCGCTGATCGCGACGAAGCCGTCGCCCGCCGAGATCGCCCCCAGGTCGCCGACCGGAGCTCGCCACCGCGGCCGGCCGTCCAGCGTCTGGGCGCGCACCTCGGCAGCGCCACCACCGCCCGCGTCGGCCACGATCAGGACGTCGTCGAGGAGCGCGAGCTGCTGGGCGCTGACGCGCAGACCGGGCGACTCGCCGCTGAACAAGCCCTGCTGTCGAGCCCTGACGACGACCTCAGGGCCGACGAGACCCGACGGACCGACCGCTGACGCGACGACCTCGCTGCCGCGGCGCAGGCCGACGACGGGCGAGCCGTCGGACAGGCGACCCACCAGCGTCGGCGCGTCGCCCGAGTCCAGCTGGAGCGCGCCGAGCACCTCACCGCTGTCGAGCTCCACCACCTCGACCTCCCACGCGAACCCGACGCCCTGCACGATGCGGCCGTCGGTCGCGCGCGCGACCAGCGCGAGGCCGTCAGCGACGTCGATCGTCGTGTCCTGCAGCGGATGCACCACCTCCAGCACCCGTTCGCCGGTGCGCATGTCCAGCACGACGCTGGTGTCCGGGCCCGTGGACAGCACCGTGGACGTGCTGGCGCCGGGTCCCTCCTCCAGCACCACGTACGGCTCGTCACGCTGCACGCGGCTCCGGTACGCCACCGAGACGGCACCCAGCTCGGCCACCACCGCACCGTCGTCGGTGACCAGCAGCGAGATCTCGCTGAGGCCGCCAGCGCCGAGCTCCACCGAGCGTGACACGAGCGTGACACCTCCAGCGTGTCGGTGCACGCCCCCCAGACGACCCTCCGGACCCTGGAGGTCGACCTCGACCTCGCGCAGCCAGTCGCCGGTCAGCCGGTCGGAGAACACGAGCGCCGAACCGTCACGGGAGAGCGACACGCCCTGCGCGCCCGCGCCGGCGAGCTCGATGTACGGGTCCATCGCACCGAGCACCGCACCCGAGGCCACGTCCACGACGAGCGACCCGAGCGTCGCACGGCCGTCCCGCGCCACCACCCGCCCGATCTCGGTCGGGTCGTAGCCGAAGCGATCGCCGCTGAACACCTCACGCGCCCACGCGAGGCGCAGCCCCTCGGGTGGCGGCGCCGTCGAGGACACGTTGGCGCGCTGCCCGACGGTGCCGAGCAGGGTCTCGCCCGTGGTGCCGGTGACGCCGCCGAACCCGACCACCGCCGCGACGCCGACGCCGAGCAGCACGGCTCCGGCCGCCACCCGGCGACCCGCCGCCGACGTGCCCCCGGGCTGCGCACCCGCATCCTGCTGGGTGACAACAGCTGCATCGTCGTCCTCGGGCCCGGGCCGGGCCGTGCCGACGCGCTCGCCGCAGCTGCCGCACCAGCTCGCGTCACGCGGCAGCGGCGCCTCGCACGCGGTGCAGGTCGTGACCCGCCGGCGCCGGCTGGGCCTCATCCCGGACGCTGCATCGTGAGCACGACCTCCATCGCGTCGTCCTCGACGCCCGAGGGGTGCGCGATCTCCATGCGCTGCAGGCCCGCCTGCTCGTACACGGCCAGCTCGTCTGGGGACAGCGCCCACGGCGGGCCCTCCCACGTCTTGGCGGCGCGCGGCGAGGTCGCGACCAGCCCCACGTGCACCAGCACGCCACCGGGCGCGACGGTGGCCGCGATCGCCCGCATCGCGTCGGCGCGCAGCGGCTCGTCCAGCGACTGCACCGTGCGCACCTCGACCACGAGGCCCGCGGACGCGACCAGCTCGTCCGGCAGCGCCAGCAGGTCGGCCTGCAGGAAGCGCACGCCGCTGCCCTCGTGACGCTCGGCCGCCCACGCGACGGCGGTGGCAGACACGTCGAACGCCGTCACGCGGCAGCCCCGCCGGGCGAGCTCGACGGCGTCGTCACCGAGGCCACAGCCCACGACCAGCGCATCGCTGCCCGACACGTCCAGCCCGGGGGCGTCCAGCCACGACAGCAGCAGCGGGCTCGGGGCGAGCCGGGCCCACGGCACCGCCGCCGGATCACCGTCGGCGGCGTCGTACAACGGCTCGAACCAGCCGGTCCCGGTACGCCCACCCATCTCGTCCCCCACGTCGTGGCGGACGGTACGCGACGGCCGCGGACCTCAGGGCAGTCGAACGGCGTCCTGCTGCTCGACGAACCACGTGCCGGATCCGAACGCCACCAGATCGGCACCGACCGTCGCGACCACCATCCCGTCGACCACCACCACGTCCTCCACCGGGTCGCGCCCGGCGTCGATGGTCCGGGTGACGTCGCCCGTGGCCCCCAGCAGCAGCACGCTGCCGCCCTCGGTGCCGACCAGCGTGACGTCACCGGCGCCGGTCACCACCCGGCCCACACCGAGCCCCGCCGGGCTGGTCCAGCGCGGCGACCCGTCGAGGAGGCCGAACGAGCGCACCCGACCGTCCACGCCCAGCACGTCGACACGGTCCGCGTGCAGCACGACCTCGTCGGCGGCGGCGAGCCAGCCGTGGTCGACCTCCCACCGGACGGACCCGTCCGCGGGATCGAGCGACGGCTGGCTGCCGGCCGTGGCCACCACCAGCGTGTCGCCAGCGCTGCGCACGACGGCCCCGGCCGGGCTGGCCGTGCGCCACATCACCTGCGTGTCCGACAGCCGGACCCCCGCGAGAGCCGGACCGGGTGCCCCTCCGGCGCCGCCCTCGACCCGGGCCACCAGCAGCTCGCCGGCGGCGGCCAGGGGCTGGACACCGGGCAGCGGGACGGCCGCGCGCGTGTCGTCGATGACCATCGCGATCCCGTCGCCCTCCTGCCCGAGCACCAGCAGCTCACCCACCACGACCGCCGAGCTGCCCTCGAACCCCACCGGCAGCCGCACCCGTC
>JBFGFG010000086.1:0-9355 GCA_041579655.1 Nitriliruptoraceae bacterium | reverse complement strand
GCGGCGCCGGCGAGCAGGAACAGCACGAGCGAGACGATGAGCCAGCCCTCGTCCCACCGTCCGCTGACGGTGGCCAGGTACGCCCCGGCCAGGAAGGTGCCGACCGCGAGCGGCCCGCCCCGCGTGGTCGCTCCGACGTGCTGATCCACCCTACGAACGGGCCGCACCGCGGGGAAGCCCGACACGGGTGCCGTGGCGTCAGGTTCCGCTTCGGGGCACCGGTGGCCAGCCCGGTGATGGGTCACCGAGTGGGAGCCCGCGCGCGCCGTTTGGTCACAGAGTGCGGTCGGCGCACGACGATGCGAGGTCGATTCTCGGCTGGCGCCGGGGGCCGCACCGTGGTGCCAGTGGTGCAGACGGGGCCTGTGGGGCTCGTGGTGCGATGTCGCTCACACAGTGTGACGCGGTCCTACGCACCGCTACGGGCCGTCCTGCGGCAGCGTTGCCCGCTGGGAGTGGGCAACTAACCACGCCTAGTCACGGACCTATCTGGCCGTTATCGTGAGGAGCGGGCATTACCACGCGGTGGGGCCCGGCCGCTCTCCGTGACCAACGAGGGGGGCGCGCCGATGAGACACCCCGTGGAGCCCTGATGAGCACCGACCGATGGACGAGCAGCGCGTCCGACCAGCAGGGGCTGGTCGAGGACGTGCTGCTGCTCGTCGTCGGTCTCGCCGCGCTCGCGGCCGCCATGATCACGGCGCTGCTGCCCATCGAGCAGCAGGTGCGCACGACGGTGGTGGGGATCGAGCTGGGCGCCGGTGCGCTGGTGGTGCTGCTGCTGCTGCTGGGCCGCCGCTGGCAGAGCCTGCGTCCGTACGTGGCCGGCCCGGTGCTGGCCGCCGCGGTCGCCGTGCCGCTCTACCTCCCGGAGACCTACCCGATCGCGCTCGGCGTGGTGCTGGTGGTGGTCGCAGTTGTCACGGCCCGCGAGGGTGCTCCCGGTGGCGCACGTGCGCTGATCGTCGGCTGCCTCGGGATGACGGCCGTCGAGCTCGTGCTCCAGCCCGACCGGCTCCACGGCGTGCTGGGGGCGGTGGTGTACGTCTCGCTCGGCGTCGCGCTGATCGCGTCGATCGGCCTGGTGCGTCACAGCAAGGACAGCAGCCTCGACCGCCTCGTGGCGATCGACGAAGCCGTGCAGGCGTTCGTGAAGCTGGCCCAGCCCGGCAGCGAGGAGGCCGCCGTCATGGCCGGCATCGAGTCGCTGCTGGGGCGTGAGGGATACGTCGCGCTCGACCTCGGCGACGACCCGGGCAGCGACGACGAGACCACGCTGCTGCTGGACGCCGCGATCGCGACGCGCGGTCCCGTGCAGGCCCCGGAGGGGCTGCGGCGTCGCGCCGAGACCGTGCTCGTCGGCATGCCGATCCTCCACGGCGCCCACGGTGAGCCGATCGGCTCCATCGTCGTGCGCGCTGCGTCGAGCGGCACCGACGCCGAGCTCGAGCTCGTCGACGGGTTCCTGCGTCGCGTGGCGCCGGCGCTCGAGCGCGTGGTCGAGGTCCGGGTCGCCGCAGCGGCCGGTGACGGCCCGGTCAGCCTCGAGCACGACGAGCTGGTGTCGCACGCGGCGCACGACCTGCGGGTCCCGCTCGCGTCGCTCGCCTCGGCTGTCGACACGCTGGCCACGCACGGCGAGCGGCTCACGAACGAGCAGCGCGACGAGCTGCACGGCGTGCTGGCGCGCAGCACGCGCCGCATCTCGTCCTGGGTGACGATGCTGCTCGAGGACTCCCTGCGCGGCCACACCACCACGGCGACCCCGCGCATCGTGCCCGTCCGCACGCTGCTCGAGGAGGCCCACGAGGCCACCGGCTCCGCGCTCTCCGGCCTCGAGGTGAAGATCCACGCCACCGACCTCGTCGCCGACGCGGACCCGGGCCTCGTCATCCGGGCGCTCTCGAACCTGCTCGCCAACGCCGGCCATCACGCCGCGTCGGGCGGTGGGACAGTCGAGCTCGGCGCACGCACCGTCGGTCGCTCGATCGAGCTCACGGTGCTGGACCACGGTCCGGGGCTACGCGCTGCCGCCGTGCGCGACCTGGGTGCGCGTTCTGATGGGCGCTCCAACGGTGAGGCGAGCGGTGCTGGGCCCGGCCCGGGTCTCGGTCTCGGCCTGGTCTCGGTCCGTCGACTGGTGTCGGCCTGGGGCGGCGCCGTCGGGGTCCGCGAGACGCCCGGCGGTGGCGCCACCGTGTGGATGACGGTCCCAGCAGCCGGCGGCCGGGTCACCGACGTGGACCTCGACATCAGCGACCACGCGACGCGCCGGTGGTCCGTGGTGGACCAGCAGGTCCCGGACGCCAGGCAGCCGGCCCCGTTCGCCCCACGCCCGGAGACACAGGACGTGACCGAACGCTGAGGTCGCCGCAGGAGCCGGGACGGATGACCCTCCCAGCTCGGCCGGGCTGACTCGTACCGTGCTGCCACGACGACACCCGAGGTGGTCCGGGGGGACGGTGCGACGGCTGCTGCGCGACGGATGGGCGTGGTCCGCGTCACCGGGCCACGCGCAGTCGGAGCGCCGCGGGCGCCAGATCGCTGCGGCGGCCGGGTCGGTGGCGCTGCTCGGCCTCGTGCTGCTGGCGCCGGTGCCGAGCCGTCAGCGGGTGTCGCTGGCAGCGTTTATCGTGGTGTTCGGGGTGCTCTCCGGGCTGCTGCGCGACCAGCACGCCGTGGCCGGTGGCCGGTTCGCCCTGCAGGGCGTGGTCAGCGGCGGCCTCGGGGTGGGCGTGCTGGTGGTGTCGCCGGCGCTGTGGCCGCTGGCCGTGGCGATCGTGCTGCTCGCCGTCGTGCACATGACGGCGCTGCAGGGCCCGGGCGCCGCGCTGCCGCTGCTGGGGGCCGCGGCGGGGTTGATGGTGGGCGTCGCGGTCGTGCAGGGCGTGCCGCGTGACACGCTCGTGTTCGCGACGCTGCTCGGGCTGTTCGCGGGGCTCACCGCTGTCGGGGTCGTCACCGAGGCCGTGGCGGACCGACACCGCCTCGCGGAGGGGCTCAAACGCATCGACCACGCGCTGGTCACGTTCGCCGAGGCGGCCGCGGACGGCGCCCGGGCGCAGGCGGTCCAGCGGGCGGTCGAGGTGCTGCTGCCGGACATCGCCGTGCGCCACGTGGAGGTGACGTTCGGCGCGGACGCGGACGCGGAAGTCGACGCCGTCATGGCGTCCGCCGCGACGTGGGACTCCCCGTTCGTGCGGCTGGTGCCGTGGGGGCAGGGGCTCGAGGTCGCCGTCGGCCTGCCGATGCGCAGCGCCGGCGAGGTGGTGGGTGCCGTGACGCTGCACGTCGCCGACGCCCCGCACGCCGAGGACCTGCAGCTGCTGGACGTGCTCGCCGACCGGCTCACGGCGACGCTGAGCGCCGAGGCGGCGTTCGAGCGCGAGCATGCAGCGCGGCTGCGGCTGGAGGAGGCCGACCTGCTGCGCGACCAGGTCATGGCGCGCGTCACCCATGACCTGCGGGCGCCGCTGTCGTCGATCAGCGGCTCGGTGTACACCCTCACCGAGCACGGCGACCGGCTCTCGCCGGAGATGGTGCGCCAGCTGTACGCCGTGCTGGAGCGCAACGCCGACCGCGTCACGCACTGGGTCCAGTCGCTGCTGGAGCACGCCGTCAACGGGCACGAGGTGGTGCTGTCGCCCGAGCGCATCGAGGTGGCGGAGCTGATCGCGTCCGGGGTCGAGGCGGCCTCGCAGCTGGTGGAGGGGTTCGACGTGCGCGTCGAGGCGGCCGACGGCACCACGGTGGTGGACGTCACCGCGTTCACCCGGGTGCTGGTGAACCTGCTGAGCAACGCGACGAAGTACGCGCCGGCCGGGTCGCGGATCGACGTGCGGGGCCATCGCGACGAGGGCCTGCTGACCGTGGTGGTGACCGACCGTGGGTCGGGCGTGTCCGACGACGACCGGCCGTACCTGTTCGAGCCGTTCTACCGCTCCCAGACCCAGCCGGCGAAGGTGCACGGCACCGGGGTCGGGCTCGCCACCGTGCGCGACCTGGTCTCGGCCTGGGGTGGCGAGGTGGGTCACCGTCCCACCCGGGGTGGCGGCGCGACGTTCTGGTTCACGGTGCCGGAGCGCATCTCGCCGCGACGCGGCGGGACCACGGTGGTGTCGCTGGACGGGGTGCGTCGCCGCGACGGTGCGTCGCCGACCTGAGCCCGCCCGGGCCGTACGGCGGTGGCCTGTAGCCTCGCCGCGCGCTGTCGGGCGCCGTCGGGAAGGACTGTTCATGGGACGCACCTGCCTCGTGCTCGGCGGGGGTGGCCGTGAGCACGCGCTCGCCTGGCGCCTCGCGAGCTCGCCCTCCGTGGACCGCGTGCTGACCGCCCCGGGCAACCCGGGCACGGCCGCGCTCGGCCCCCGGCTCACGGTGGACATCGAGGACGGCGACGCGGTCGCGGACCTCGCGGTCGAGCACGGTGTGGACCTGGTCGTGGTCGGTCCCGAGGCGCCGCTGGTCGCCGGCGTGGCCGACGCGCTGGCCGCACGGGGGATCGCGTGCTTCGGCCCGTCCGCCGCCGCCGCCGAGCTCGAGGGCTCCAAGGCGTTCGCCAAGGACGTGATGGTGAAGGCCGGCGCGCCGACGGCCGGCTACGTGCACACCTCGGACGTCACCGAGGCGTACGCCGCGCTGGAGCGCTTCGACCCGCCGTACGTGGTGAAGGCAGACGGCCTCGCCGCGGGCAAGGGCGTGCGCATCTGCGCCACCGTCACCGAGGCGCGCGACGCCGTCGACGACGCGCTGGTGCGCGACGCGTTCGGCGAGGCCGGCGCCAGCATCGTGATCGAGGAGTTCCTCCACGGCCCTGAACGCTCGATCTTCGGGGTCTGCGACGGGACCGACGTGGTGCTGCTGCAGCCGGCGCAGGACCACAAGCGTGCGCTCGACGGCGACGAGGGCCTCAACACCGGCGGCATGGGCGCGTTCACGCCGGTCGAGGGCTTCGGCGCGGACCGCACCGACCCGCTCGTGGAGCTGATCTTCCTCCCCGTGCTGCGCGAGCTCGCGTCCCGCGGCACGCCGTTCCGCGGGCTGCTGTACGCGGGCATCGTCGACACCGACGCCGGCCCCAAGCTGCTCGAGTTCAACGTGCGCTTCGGGGACCCCGAGACGCAGGTCGTGCTGCCGGCGCTCGCCAGCGACCTCGGCGAGCTGCTGTGGGCCTCGGCCACCGGCTCGGTGAAGGACGTCGAGGTCAGCTGGCACGACGACGCGTTCGTCACCGTCGTGCTCGCCGCCCCCGGCTACCCCGAGGCGTACCCCAAGGGGCTGGAGATCACCGGGGTGCAGGACGCGGACGAGCTCGCGGACGTCACCGTCTTCCACGCCGGGACCTCCGACGCCGACGGCGTGCTGCGCACCAGCGGCGGCCGCGTGCTGGCCGTCACCGGCCGCGGGTCGGACAAGGCCGCCGCGCGGGCCGCTGCCTACGCCGGCGCCGAGCACATCCACTTCGACGGCGCCCACCGGCGCAGCGACATCGGTGCCTGACATGAGCATCTCACCGGACGGCGTGCCCGTCCTCGGCGTCGTCGGGGCGGGCCAGCTCGCGCGGATGATGCACCAGGCGACGATCGGGCTCGGCATCGAGCTGCGGGTGCTGAGCACCTCGCCGGTCGACAGCGCCGCCGTCGTGCTGGCGGACAGCGCCGTGCACGTGGGCTCGTGGGACGAGCTCGACGACCTGCTCGCGTTCGCCGCCGGCTGCGACGTGGTCACCTTCGACCACGAGCTCGTCGACCCCGCGCACCTCATCGCGCTCGAGGACGCCGGGCACGTGCTGCGTCCCGGCGCCGCCTCCGAGCTGTTCGCCCAGGACAAGCGCCACCAGCGCGAGCAGCTGGCGGCCGCTGGGTTCCCCGTGCCCCGCTTCCGCACGGTCGAGACGGCCGACGACCTCGTGGCGCACGGCGACGAGACCGGCTGGCCGGTCGTGGCCAAGGCGATCCGCGGCGGCTACGACGGCCGCGGCGTGTGGATGGTCGACGACGAGGCGGCCGCACGCGCGCTGGTGGCCGAGACCTCCGCGGACGGCGTCCAGCTGCTGGCCGAGGAGCGCGTGGAGCTCGCCCGTGAGGTGGCGGTCGCGGTCGCGCGCCGGCCCGGCGGCGAGCAGGTCGCGTGGCCGGTCACCGAGACGGTCCAGCAGGACGGCATCTGCGTCGAGCTGCTCGTGCCCGCGCCCGTCTCCGAGGAGCTCGCCGAGGAGGCCCGACAGCTCGCCGCCGCCGTGGTCGACCACGTCGGGGGTGTCGGCGTCGTCGCCGTGGAGCTGTTCGTCACCACGGACGGCCGCCTGCTGGTCAACGAGCTGGCGCTGCGACCGCACAACTCGATGCACTGGACGATCGAGGGCGCACGCACCTCCCAGTTCCAGAACCACGTCCGCGCAGCGCTCGACCTGCCGCTCGGCTCGACGGCGATGACCGCGCCGGCCGTGGCGACCGTCAACGTGCTGGGGCCCGAGGACGGCACCGACCCGCGCACCCGGCTCGCCGGCGCGCTCGCGATCGAGGGCGTGGCCGTGCACCTGTACGGCAAGTCCTCGCGGCCGGGCCGCAAGCTCGGGCACGTCACCGCCGTGGCCGACGACCACGACACCGCCGTCACGCGCGCCCGCCAGGCCGCAGCGGCGCTCACCGGACAGGACCTCTCATGACCGACGCACCCGCCACCGCCCCGCTCGTCGGGATCGCGATGGGCAGCGACTCCGACCTCGACGTGATGCAGCCCGTCGCGGACGTGCTGGCGCGCTTCGGCGTGCCGTTCGAGATGCGCGTGCTGTCGGCCCACCGCCGGGCCCAGGAGATGCTCACGTGGGGCACCGAGGCGGCCGGCCGCGGCCTGAAGGTGATCGTCGCCGGTGCCGGTGGCGCCGCGCACCTGCCCGGGATGCTCGCGTCCGTCACGTCGTGCCCGGTCATCGGCGTTCCCGTGCCGCTGCGCCAGCTCGACGGGATGGACTCGCTGCTGTCGATCGTGCAGATGCCGCGCGGCGTCCCGGTCGCGACCGTCGCGATCGGCAACGGCGAGAACGCGGGCCTGCTCGCCGTGCGCATCCTGGCCGCCTCCGACGACGCGCTGCGCACCGCGCTGGACGAGCACCGCGACGAGATCGCGGAGGCGTCCCGCGAGGCCGACCGCCGCGTGAGCGGGCGCGCCACGGGCGATGCCGGACCCGGCTTCAAGGTCCGCTGAGCGACCCGCGAGATCCGTCGAGCCGTCCACCATCACCGGTGGGCGGCTCGCTCGTTGCTCCGGGCAGATGCCCACCCCCGACCGGAGCCACGATGTCCCTCCTCGTCCGCCTCGCCGACCGCCGCAGCGCCCGCCGCTACGACCGCATCCACGCTCGCACGCTGCGACGTCGCGTCACCGCCGCGAACGCCCGGTCCCGCTGAGCACGCACCCTGTTCCTGAACAGTCGTTCAATCCCGAGTAGGCTGGCGGCCCCGCGTCCGCGAGCACCTCATGACCACCCCCACGCTGGCTCACGCCCTGCTCGGCCTGGCCGTGCTGGTGCTGGTGCCCGCCGCCTCTCGCCTGCACCCCAGCGCCACGCGTGGAGCGCCCCGGCTGCTGGTGGCTGCCGCGGCACCGGCCGCCGTGTCCCTGCTGCTGCCCCGAGGCCTGCCGGCGACGCTGCTGGCGCTGCCGTGGCTCGTGCTCGCGGTCGTGCTCGCCGCCGCGACGCTGCCGACGCTGGGCCGCGACCGGCTGCACGCGCTGCCGACGAGCGTCGCTGCCGGCTACCTCGCCGTCGGTGCCGGGTGGCTGGTGGCCGACCGGGCCGGCGTGGCGCCGCTCGGCTTCGGTGACCCGTTCACGGTGCTCACGGCCGTCCACTTCCACGTCGCCGGTGCGGTGACCACCAGCATCGCCGCCGCCTGGTGGCGTCGGCGTCCGTCGCGGCCACGCCTGGTCGCGCTGGGCTTGGTGATGGCGGGACCGCCGGTGGTCGGCGCGGGGTTCGTCGCCGCGGACTCGCTGCTGGTGCTGGGCGCGGCGATGCTCACGGTGGGGCTGTGGACGTGGGCGGGGACCGTGCTGATGCGCGGGTCGGGTGCCGGTCGCTGGCTGCGGCTGGCTGCGCTGGCCGTGCTCGTCCCGATGCTGCTGGCGCTGCAGTGGGCGCTGGGCGCGACGCTCGGCTGGCCCGCGCTGTCGATCCCGATGATGGAGCGCACGCACGGTGTGGTGAACGCGCTGCTGTTCGCCCTGCCCGCGGTGCTCGGGCTGGCCCCCGCACGAGCCCCCGACGGGGACGCCAGCAGGCTTCGAGCAGGGGTCGGGTCGTAGTCTGGGCGCCACACGCCACCGTCCCAGGATCCCCTCGTGCAGCTCGACGGCCTCACCCATCTGCGGTCCGGCAAGGTCCGCGACCTGTACGACCTCGACGACGAGCACCTGCTGCTGGTCGCGTCGGACCGCGTGTCCACCTACGACTCGGTGCACCCCACGCTGATCCCCGACAAGGGCCGCGTGCTGACCGGCGTCAGCCAGTTCTGGTTCGACCGCATCGGCGACATCGTCGGCAGCCACCTGATCACCACCTCGATCGACGACATGCCGCCCACGGCCCGCGCCCACGCCGAGCACCTGCGCGGCCGCACGATGATGGTGCGCAAGGTCGAGATCGTCCCGTTCGAGTGCGTCGTGCGCGGCTACCTCGTCGGCTCGGGCTGGTCCGAGTACCAGGCGGACGGCACCGTCTGCGGCATCGAGCTGCCCGCCGGTCTGCAGCAGGCGTCACGCCTCGAGGAGCCGATCTTCACCCCGGCCACCAAGGCCGAGGAGGGCGACCACGACGAGAACGTCAGCTTCGAGGTGATGGCCGAAGCCCTCGGTGCGGAGCTCGCCGGCCGCCTGCGCGACATCTCCCTCGCCCTGTACGCCCGCGGCCGCGACGTCGCCGCCGAGCGCGGGATCATCCTCGCCGACACGAAGTTCGAGTTCGGCCTGCTCGACGGCGACATCGTGCTCGCCGACGAGGTCATGACCCCCGACTCGTCCCGCTACTGGCCCGCCGACCAGTGGCAGCCCGGCACCAACCCCCCCAGCTTCGACAAGCAGTTCGTCCGCGACTACGCCACCTCCACCGGCTGGGACAAGTCCCCCCCGGCCCCCGCGCTGCCGGAGGACGTCGTCACCAGGACACGCGACAAGTACATCGAGGCCTACGAACGCCTCACAGGCGCAGACTTCGCCGCCTGGCTCGAGCACTGAGCGGCATCGGCCGTCAACGGACGTGGACCGGCTCGAGCACTGAAGCAGCACCTCCCGAGCAGACCGGCCCCAGTGACCACACGGGCGGGTCAAGGAGCCCGGGGGGAGCTCGAGGGGGCTT
>JBFGFG010000085.1:0-9366 GCA_041579655.1 Nitriliruptoraceae bacterium | reverse complement strand
GGCGAGGAACTCCTCGACCTTCAGGGCCGCAGCCTCGGTGAGGATGACACCGCTGGTGACGGCCTCGGTCTCGGTGTCGGGCGTGGTCGTGGCGCTCATGAGGGCTCCTCGGGTCTTGGAGGTCCGCTGGGGGTCCCGGCTCGGGTGCGGGGACAGCTGGTGCGGAGGCGTGCGAGTGTAGCGACGGGGGCATGCCCGTAGACGGACCTCGGCGCTCACCGGACACAACGCCGTCACGCCGTGGGACATGCCCGGCACCGCTCACGCCGGTGCGTCGGTCCGCTCCGGCCATCGCGCCGCGAGCCGGGCCGCCGCCGCGACGACCTCGGCGTACGGATCGGGGCCCGGCCCGTCCTGCGCGGCGAGCTCGACGGGCAGCGTCGGTGTCACGCCCGGGGCCACACCGCCCACGACGGCCGCGACGTCCACCATCTGCGCCGCCGCCCGGCCGGCGACCCAGCCCACGACCTTGCCGGCCTGCGAGGTCGCATCGAGCCGACCCTCTCCCGTGATCACGAGCTCCGCGCCGGCGATGGCTGCCTCGAGCCCCGTCACCCCGGCGACCGCTCGCGCGCCGAGCCGGATGCGAGCGCCGAGCCCGGCCGCGAGCCCGTAGCCGAGGCCGCCGGCGGCGCCCGTGCCCGGCTCCGCCGCCAAGCCCGGGGGCGCGCCGAGCTCGCGCTCGGCGACCGCGCGCCAAGCCTCCAGCCCGCGCTCCGCGTGCGCGACACCGGCCTCGTCCGCACCCTTCTGCGGGCCGTACCGGGCGGGTGCGTCCTCCAGCACGTCCGTCACGTCGGCGAGCAGCTCGACGGTGACACCGTCCCAGTCCGCCACCCACGTCCGCGCCGCGCCGGTGACCCGCGGCAGGTCCTCGCCGCCGATCTTCAGCCCCGAGCCGTCCTGCACCGTCAGCCGGAACCCGAGCCCGCTCAGCGCGCCTGCGCCGCCGTCGATGGTGGCCGTGCCGCCGAGCCCGACGAGGATGCGTCGTGCCCCGGCCGTCCGCGCCGCGTCCAGCAGCTGGCCGACGCCCCACGTGGTCGTGCGGCGCGGGTCCCGTCGCGCGGGGTCGAGCCGCGACAGACCGCACGCCTCGGCAGCCTCGATCACGGCCGTGCCGTCGCCGGTCAGCAGCCACCGCGCGTCGCAGGCCAGCCCGGCGGCGTCCGCCACGTCGGCCACGTGCACGGTCGCATCCCGCAGCGGTCCGGCGAGCAGCGCGTCGAGCAGGCCCTCGCCGCCGTCGGACATCGGCAGCAGCACGAGCTCGTCGTGCGGGCGCGTCGCGCGCCAGCCCTCGGCGATCGCCGCAGCCGCCTCGGCCGGACCGAGCGTGCCGGCGAAGGAGTCCGGGGCCACCACGACACGCACGGGCGGCTCCTCGGCTGGTCGGTCTGGGGCGGCGCGAGCCTACGCTGACGCACGGCCGGGGCCACCCGACCGTGCCCCCGGACCGCCGCCGGTACGCTGCCCGTCCCGCAGTTCTTGTCAGGCTGACAAGAACTCCGCCAGGGGCCCCGCGCCCCACACGACAGGAGCACCCGTGGCCACCACGACGCCCCTCCCCCGTCCCCGCGCCGCCACCGTCAAGCCGTCTGCGGACGCGCCGACGATCCCGCAGGACTCGCCGCTGCTGCGCCTCGGGCGCCGCATCGACGCGGTCACCGAGCGCGGTGTTGTGTGCCCCGGCGACCTGCCGGCACCGAACGACCCGACGCTGGGCGCCCGTCTGGCCGCCGCGAAGGAGACGCTCGGGGACCGCGTCATCATCCTCGGCCACCACTACCAGCGCGACCAGATCGTCGAGCACGCCGACACCATGGGTGACTCGTTCAAGCTCGCGGTCGACGCGTCCACCGCCGAGGCCGAGTTCATCGTGTTCTGCGGCGTGCACTTCATGGCCGAGTCCGCGTCCATCCTCGCCCGCGAGGACCAGAAGGTGATCCTCCCGGACCTCGCCGCCGGCTGCTCGATGGCCGACATGGCCGAGATCCGCCAGCTCGAGGACTGCTGGGAGCGCCTCGAGCGCGCCGGCGTCACCGACGCGACGGTGCCGCTGACCTACATGAACTCCACCGCCGCGATCAAGGCGTTCTGCGGCGAGAACGAGGGCGCGATCTGCACCTCGTCCAACGCGCCGCGCGCGATGCGCTGGGCGATCGACGACGCCGACATCCCCGCCCCGAGCGAGGACCGCAAGGTGCTGTTCCTGCCCGACCAGCACCTCGGCCGCAACACCGCCGTTCTGGCGCTGGGCATGGAGCTCGACGACTGCGTCGTGTACGACCCGTGGCAGCCCGACGGCGGCCTCACCGACGACGAGCTGCGCGCCGCCCGCGTCATCCTGTGGAAGGGCCACTGCTCCGTGCACGCCCGCTTCCAGCCGGAGATGGTCGCCGCCGCCCGCGAGGAGCTGCCCGGCGTCCAGGTGTTCGTGCACCCCGAGTGCCGCCACGAGGTCGTGGTGCAGGCCGACAAGGTGGGCTCGACCAGCCAGATCATGCGCTGGGTCGAGGAGGCACCGTCCGGCTCCACGATCGCGATCGCGACCGAGCTGAACCTCGTCAAGCGGCTCGGCGCCGACAACCCGGACAAGACCGTCGTGTTCCTCGACGACACCGTGTGCTTCTGCGCGACGATGAACCGCATCGACGTCCCGCACCTGGTGTGGGTGCTCGAGGCGCTGGTGAACGGCGAGGTGCTCAACGAGGTCAAGGTCGACCCGGAGACCAGGAAGTGGGCACGGGTCGCGCTGGACCGCATGCTCGCCCTGCCCGGCGACGACGTCTCCCTGGGGTCCTGACGCACGGCGGGCGAACAGCCCGCCGGCGCCAGCAGGTGTGCGTGTCCGGGACGTCGAACATGTCGGGATCGACGTTCCCACACCACCTGGATCCCCGATGTCCCGCATCCTGCGCACCGTGCTGGCGTCCGCCGGCGCGGTCGGCCTGCTCGCCGGCAGCCTCGCCTTCGCCCCCGCCCCGGCCAGCGATGGCCGCAGCATCACCGACGGCGGCGCGCCGACGGACTACATCGCCCAGGCGGCCTCGCTCTCGCAGCCGACGTACACCAAGACGGTCACCGAGGTGCTGCGCATCCCGGCCCACGACGGTGAGCTGCTGTACGTCGAGCTGACGCGCCCCGACCCCGCCGTGTACGCGGGTCAGACGTTCCCGGTGATCCTCGAGGCGAGTCCGTACCACGGCACGATCGCCGACCGGGACGGCACCCGCATCTTCCCCGACCCGAAGAAGGCTGACGGCAGCGCCGCGGGCCTCACCGGCTACTTCGCGCCCCGTGGCTACGCGGTCGCGATGATGGACCTGCGCGGCACCGGTCGCTCCGGCGGCTGCCTCGACCACCTCGGCCCCAACGACGCCAAGGACCTGCGCACCGTCATCGAGCACCTCGCGGACGCCTCCTGGTCCGCCGGGCGCGTCGGCATGACGGGCCACAGCTACGTCGGCTCGACGCCGACCACGGCGATGGAGCTCAGCCCGCGCGGGCTGACCACGATCGTGCCGTCCGCGGGTCTCGCCTCGATGTACGACCACCAGTTCCAGGCCGGCGTCCCCTTCAACCTCCAGTACATCGGCCCGATGGTCGCCTACGAGGGCCTCGCGCTGGACCGACACCTGCCCAACGGCACCCCGTCCGCGCTCGGTGACCGCACCGGCGACGACTTCGGCAACAACGTCGAGGACACCGGCTGCGGCATGAAGAACTCCGCCGCTCTCGCCGGCACCGGCCAGGCCACCGGCCAGTACGAGGGGTGGCACGCGCAGCGCGACCACAACGACGCGGCGACCAACAGCGAGGTCCCGGTCTTCATGATCCACGGCGTGAACGACAACGCCGCCCGCATCACCGCCGCCGAGTGGTTCTTCGGCGAGCGCTTCGACCGTGACCGCGACAAGGTGTGGATCGGCCAGTGGGACCACGGCTCCACCAACGGTCGCTGCGGCAACGCCGCCGGCGCGCGCGTCAGCCACCCGACCTGCCGCTTCGACCAGTTCCAGCACGCCGTCCACGCGTGGTTCGACAAGCACCTCAAGCTGATGGACGTCAACACGGGCCCTGCGGTCGAGGCGTTCCTCAACCCGCCCACGCAGAACCTCAACGTGGCCACGGTCGTCAACCCGTCCACGCTCACCTCGCCCGTGCTGACCTCCACCTCGTGGGGCCGTGCGAGCTCGCCGATGACGTTCTACCCGAACGCCGCCGACGGGTCGCTGTCGACCACCCCGCCCACCGCCGCCGGCTCCGCGACCTACACCGTGACGGCGCAGGCGCTGCTGGTGACCTCCGTCGGCAGCGTCCAGTTCCGCTCCGCGCCGCTGACCAAGGAGCTGGTGCTGCTCGGCCTGCCGCGCCTGGCGCTGGACGTCTCGACCACCTCGGCCTCGACCGACATCGTGGTCACGCTGCACAACGAGGACAGCAAGGGCGTGCGCACCCCGATCAACACCTGCGCCATCGACCCGGTGCTGCGCTTCGGCGTCCAGACGGTGACCCCGGTGGTCCCCGGCCAGGTCATGCGCCTGCGCCCGAGCTGCTTCACCGCAGCGCACGTGGTGCCGGCGGGCAACCGGCTCGTCCTCGAGGTCGGCGGCAACGGCCCCCACCACGCCGAGGCCGGCGTGACCGGTCAGGTCACGGTGCACACCGGACCGCTCGGCGGCGGCTACGACCTGCCCGCCGTGCGCAACGCCGTGCTGCACGCCGACGTGCCGCTGCGCAAGAGCTGACGGAGGCGACGCACCCACGGGGCGCCTGGGCGCCGGCCGCCCCGTAGGGTCCCCGCCGTGACGGAGCCCTCCTCCGTCGCCCTGTCCTGCCGACAGGACGTCGACGGGACGGACGGCGCGGCATGAACGAGGGAGAGCAGGCGCTCGTGCGCCGCGTGCTGCTGATCGCGCTGGGCGTCTCCGCGGTGGCAGCCCCTGCGAACTTCGCCGGGACACCGGCCGCCGTGCCTACCGGCTGGGTCGTGCTGCACAGCTCGGTGATGCTGCTGCTCGTGGTGGCGCTGTGGCGTCGCTGGATCACGCCGAGGGTGTGCGCGGCGAGCGCGGGCGTGATCGCGGGTCTGTCCGCGTTCGTGATCGCGCGAGCGATGGCGGCTGCTGTGGCTGGTGGCGACGCGCCCGCGGCCGGCCTCGCGATGGTCTCGCTGCCCGCGGTCGTCGGCGCGGGCGGCGTGGTGTTCCTCGCGGTGCGCAGCCGGCTCGCGGTCGCAGCAGGCCTCGTCGTGCTGCTGTCGCAGGTGCTCGCGATCGTGCTCGGTGCGGGCCCCGCCTGGCGGCAGGTGTTGCTCGCCGAGCCGGTGCAGGTGGCGCTCCGCTTCGGGGTGATCGCCGTGATCCTGTTCGGTCTCGTGTCCGTGATCGCGGAACGGCGTGGCACCGAGCGGGACGCAGCCGCCCTCGCACGCGAACGTGCCGACGCCCGCACCGCCATCGAGCGCGAACGAGCAGCGCTGCGCGACCGTGTCCTGACCGAGGCAGCCCACGAGCTGCAGAGCCCCCTCACCGTCGTCCGCGGCTCCCTCGAGCTGCTGATGACCCGGCAGGACACCCTGGCACCCGAGCAGCGCGCCAGCCTCGAGGATGGCCTGTGGCGCGCGCTCGCACGGCTCGAGGAGCGCACCCAGAGCGTGCTGCGCGCCGGCGTCGACACCGGGACCGGGACCGGGACGGCCGACGCTCACGACGTGGACGACGTGGACGTGCCGAGGGCGCCCGAGCCGCTGGGAGAGCTGGTGCGACGCGCCCGCGCGTCCTGCCCCCCTGCCGTGGCGGAGCGGGTCTCCTCCGACGTGCCGGAGGTCCTGGTCGCGGTGCCGCGGCCCGACGCCGACCACGTGCTGGAGAACCTGCTCTCCAACGCCTGGAGGTACGGCCCCTCCGACCTGCCGATCCGTGTGACCGCCGAGAGCTCGCGCGAGCGGGTCCGGCTCATCGTCCACGACGGCGGCACCACGCTGCGCGCTGACGAGGCGGCCCGGGTGTTCGAGCGGGGCTACCGCGCGGACTCGACCCGAGCGCTCGCCGACGGCTCCGGCGTGGGCCTGTCGCTGGTGGCGCGCCTGGTCGAGGGCTGGGGCGGCAGCTTCGGCTGCGACGTCGACGAGGACGGGACCCGCGTGTGGGTGACGCTGCCGGTCGCCTGACCGCAGCCCGGTGGGCTCACGCGCCGTGCTGGGGCCCGGGTCCGTCGTCGGCGGGAGGCTGGACGAGGATGCTCCCCCACGGCACGTCGTCCCAGCCCGGAGGCACGCTCGGACCGCCAGGCGCTGACAGCGCCTGCGGCCGCACGTCACCCGACTCCAGGATGCGGTCCCACGGCCGGTAGATCGTGCCCGCAGCGCCGTCCATCCACTCGGCGTCCCAACGCACGCCGACCACGAGCACCGCGACCGCCAGCAGCCAGGTCAGCAGACCGATCAGCCACACCACGCGCGACAGCTCGTCGGCCGCGCCCAGCCAGCCGTGTCGGCCCAGCAGCTGCCACCAGTCATGGCTCGTCTCGGGCCCCAGCAGCGGCAGCAGCCGCACCGGCGCGTCCGCGATGTACACCGACGCGTCCTGCAGCGACGAGGCTGCCCACGCGAGCGTGGCGGCGCCGCCAGCGAGGTCCCGGTGCCGCACCACGAACGCCACGGTGAACACGAGCGGGACCAGCGTCTGGAAGCCGTTGCCCATCGCCAGCATCACGTCGGTCGGCGCCCAGAAGAAGAACACGTGCCCCGCCTCGTGCACAGCGAGGTCGACGAAGCCGAGGATCGGCACGCGGACGCCGCGCAGGAACGACCACCACAGCACGCACAGCACCACGAACGCCGCGAGGGCGTAGGTCGGGCGGCGGGCGGTGCGGATGTTCTCCATGCCACGTCGGTCGGCCGCCAGCACGGTGCGCCTGAGCGCGCGTGCGCGCACGACGATGCGATGCGCGCGCTGGGCGACCCGGGCACCGGCACGGGCGGTCCGATGGGCACCGGCACCGCATGCTGGGGGCCACCAGCCGACCGCGAGTCCATGACCAAGACGCTGCACACCCTCCACGAGCTGCTCGCCAGCTCGCGCGTCCAGCCCGGCGACGCCACCGGCACCGCCGCAGCGCTGCTGTGGAGCCGGCTCGCCACCGCACACGAGGTGCCGCGCGAGAGCCCCGTGGCGCGTCTCGGCGTGGTGGAGCGCGTCGTGCTCGTGCTGCTCGACGCGGCCCGGCTGTCGCCCGACGAGGCCGCACGACACCTCAACACCGACGCCGCCACCGTGCTGGCAGCCCACGCCACGGCGCGAGCCCGCGTCGGGCTCCCGTCACCCTCCACGCCACCCTGCCCGGCGTGGGGCCTGGTCCGCGCAGCCCATCGTGAGGGCGACCCCGCCGTGATCGAGGAGCTGCTGGCGCACGTCGAGGGCTGCCGCAGCTGCACGGCCGCGATCGACGACGTTGACGCCCCGCGCCGCCGTCGCGGCCGTCGCGCCGCCGTCGCAGGCACGCCCGCGCTCGCTGGCGTGCTGGGCGCCGTGCCCGCGCTCGCTGCCACGGTCGCCGTCGCCGCGGCCGTCACGGCCGCCTCCATCGCCGTTGCCCCGACGGACGACGGCGCACAGGCTGTGACGCCCGTCCCGGTCCCCGTGGTCGTCGACGACGCGCCCGGGCTGCCCAGCGACAGCGGCCCGTCCGGCGGCGTGCGCCAGCCGGGTGAGCCGCTCCTCCACGAGGGCATCCCGGCCGCCGAGCTCGACGCCACCGCGCCTGACGCGCCCGCGCCGGGCGATGACGGCGCGGACCCCGAGCTGCCACCCGCTGTCGACGAGCTCGTGCCACCGGCGGTGGGCGACGTGGTGGACGACGTCACCGACACCGTCGAGGACGTCGTGGACGACGTGCTCCCCGATACACCGACGGTGCCGGACGCGCCGCTGGACGAGCCAGCCCCCAGCACCGACAGCTTCGGGCGGCTCAAGGACAGCCTGCTCCCCTGACCCACCACGTCGTGATCCGGGTGGCGGCACGTCCGCGCAGCGGGCACCGTGCGCCCAGCGACAGGGAGCTGCCACGTGCCGACGACGACCGACGACACCCTCATGCTCGTGGCGCGGGTGCTCGACCTGCTCGACGAGGCATCGGGACCGGTCGCGCTCGGTGAGCTCGCCGATGTCGTCGGCTACAGCGCCGACCACCTCGCCCGGGTGTTCCGCACGCACGTGGGGGTCAGCCCCGCTCGCTACCAGGCTCATCTGCGGGCCGAGACCGGCCGCCAGCTGCTCAGCGACCGCAGCGTGCTCGAGGCCTCCATCGCGCTCGGCGAGTCCTCCCCGGCGCGCATCCACGACCTGCTGGTGACCGTCGAGGCCGTCACCCCGGGCGAGGCGCGCGCCGGTGGCGGCGGCGTGACGATCCGGTACGCCACGCATCCGTCGTGCCTCGGCCCGATGCTGGTGGCCGCCACCGAGCGAGGTGTGGTGCAGCTGGCGTTCACCCGCGACGTGCCGACGAGCGACGCGCTCGACGACATCCGCAGCCGCTGGCCGCTGGCGACGCTGGTGGAGGCCCCCGAGGCCACTGCCGGCGTCGCAGGGCAGGTCGCCGACGCGCTGGCCGGTCACGCGCCGAGCGACGGCCCGCTGTCGCTGCTGCTGCGCGGCACGAACCTGCAGCTGGCGGTGTGGCGTGCGCTGCTGCGGCTGCCGGCCGGTCACACGATCGCGTACGGCGACCTCGCCGCGGAGATCGGGCACCCCACGGCCGTGCGCGCCGTGGCGTCCGCGGTCGGACGCAACCCCGTCGCGCCGCTGGTGCCGTGCCACCGCGTGCTGCGCGCCACCGGAGCCCTCGGCGGCTACCGCTGGGGCCTGCCCACGAAGCGCCGGCTGCTCGCGATGGAGGCAGCTCGCGGAGACGGCGACGAGCGCTCGCCCGCTCGACAGGCGACACTGCCGGTGTGACCACCACCCCCGCCCCGCTGCCCACGACCACGTCTGCGTCGACGCCGCCGGTCCGACCACGGCTCGCCGGCATCGACCTCGCACGCGGGCTGGCGATCATCGGGATGATCAGCGTCCACGTGGCGCCCCCGCTGGCCGGGTCCGGCGGCTGGTACGCGCTGCCGTACGGCCGCTCCTCGACGTTGTTCGCGCTGGTCGCCGGCCTCGGCATCACGCTCGGCTCGCGGCGAGGCACCACCGCCGTCAACGTCTCGCGACTGCTGTGGCGCGCTGCCTGGCTGACACCCGTGGGGCTGTTCCTCGGGGTGCTGGGCACTCCGGTGGCGGTGATCCTGCAGTACTACGCGCTGTGGTTCGTGCTGGCCGCGCCGCTGCTGAAGGCGTCCGACCGCACCTTGGCGTGGGT
>JBFGFG010000084.1:0-9367 GCA_041579655.1 Nitriliruptoraceae bacterium | reverse complement strand
TCGCAGCCTCAGGGGCAGCGAACGGCACACGCGTCAGCGTCAGCCGTAGGCGGCGTCCAGGGCGGCGAGGGCGGAGGCCACCACGGCGTCGTCGTCGAGCTCGGCCATGCGACGCGCGACCGAGCCCGCGTTGAAGCCCATCAGCGCGGGGCGGCCGGTCATCGGCAGCAGGTTCACCCACTCGACCCACTCCCCCGGCTGGGCAGGGACGATGTTGATGAGGTCGACCTCGGGCCAGAACGGTCGGTCGAACAGCAGCACGACCTTGTCGAGCAGCCCCATCCCCAGCCGCTCGAGCGCCTCACGGTGGCCGTCCGGCAGCGGCGGGTCGAACACGATGGTCCCCGCCTGCAGCACGCCGAGCGGCACGGTCACGATCGCGGCGTCGGCGGCCACCTCACCGAGCGGGCCTGCCGTGACCACAACGCCGTCGGCCCCGTGGACGACTCGCTCCACCGGCGTGTCGAGTCGGACGTCGACACCGTCGGCCAGCAGCGCCAGCAGCGCGAGCATGCCGCCGTGGACCAGCGCGTCCCCGCCGCCGAGCTCCTCGCCCTCGTCCATCGCGTCAGGCGAGAGGTCGGCCACGTCCGCGCCGAGCTCGTGCTCGATGCCGGCGGTGACCTCGAACGCCTCCCAGTCGTCGCCGACCTCGACGAGGTCAGTGTCGTCGTAGTCGAACGGGATGCGGTCGGCGCCCACACGGTCGGCGTAGCCGGTGAGTGGGTTGTCGCGCACGCCGTGGATCCACGACGCGCCGAGGTCGACCGCGAAGCCCATCGTCCCGTCGGTCCAGACGCGTCCCCCGATGCGGTCGCGCGCCTCCAGCACCGTCACCTCGATGCCGGCGAGGCGGAGGTCCACAGCGGCTGCCAGGCCCGCAGCGCCTGCGCCGACGACGACCACGGACGACACGCCCAGCGCGAGCAGCTCGGCGGCTGCGTCCTGTCCGCTGCCAAGCGCGCCGTGCACCGTCGCCGGGAAGTCCTCGCTGAGCGCCTCCCCCGCGAGGCGCACGCGCTGCCCGACCGGCTCGGCCAGCGACAGCCGATCGCCGGGGGTGGACCCCTTGGCGAGGTAGCTGTAGGACCCGCGCGCCCACGGGTCCTGGCCCCAGCGTGTGACCAGCGAGGCGCTCAGCAGCGAGCCGGCGGCGCCCGGCCCTCCACCCGGCCCACCGGCCACGCCGGACGAACCTTCGCTGCGCAGGGCGGGCGTTGGGTCCTCGTCCTCGCATCCGGCCAGCAGGACACCACCCGCCGCGAGCGCCATCGCCAGCAGCGTGCGACGGTCGAAGTGAGGTGCCGTCATCGCACGGCGCTGCGACGACGCTCGGCACGGCGTTCGTGTCGGCGGCGACGCCACGAGCGCACCAGCCGCCACAGCAGCGCGACCAACGCCACGGCACCGACGAACAGCACGGCCACCACGCCGATCGCGATGGCCGGGTGCTCGACCGCGAGCCACACCACCACCGCGACGAGGCCGTCCTCGAGCAGCGACACCACCGAGTTGCTGATCGGCTCGGGCGAGGTGTTCACGGCCACCCTGGTCGACGCCTTGGCAGCGTGCGCGGCGAACGCGAGCACCCCGGCGAGGCCACCCGCGGCGAGGTCGCTGACAGCCGTCACGTCGCCGTCCACCAGCACGGTCGCCAGCAGCGCCGCCCCCACCGGCCGGATCACGGTGTGCACCGAGTCCCACACCGAGTCGAACCACGGGACCTTGTCCGCCACGAACTCGATCGCCGTCAGCACGCCCGCGATGACCAGCACGGGCGTGGAGGTCAGCACCTGCGGGACGTCGGTGGCCTCCAGCAGCCGGCCGTACAGGCCCAGCAGCAGCACCGTGGCGTACAGGTTCACGCCGGCGGCGAACCCCGATCCGGCGACCAGCCCGACGACGTCCTGCACGGCAGCTCCCGACCCGATCCAGACTCAGTCCCGAACGGAACCGTAGACACGGCCACCCGACCATGCGTCGGCTCCGAACACATGGTGTCGTCGCCCGTTCTGACGTCGCCCAGCTCAGGAGCCGTTCGCATGCGCCGTACCCACGCCCTCGCCCTGACCGCAGCGCTCAGCCTCGCGCTGACCGCATGCTCCAGCGGCAACGACGCCGCCGACGACGCGCCGCCCGTTGACGCGCCGGCCGCTGACAGCGAGGCCGCCGGCAACGACACCGCCGGCAACGACGACGCGACCGCGACCACCGGCGGCTCGGTCACCTACACCGCGACCGACAGCATCACCTGGGCGACGCCCGACCAGGAGGCCTCGGCCGGCACCATCGACATGACGCTGGTGTGCAGCCCGTCGGTCGAGCACGAGCTCGCCATCGAGGGCGTCGACGGCGACGCCGCGCTGCTCAGCTGCGCACCCGGCGAGCAGGCCACCGGCGAGGTCGAGCTGACCGCCGGTGAGTACACGGTGTTCTGCTCGATCCCCGGCCACCGCGAGGCCGGCATGGAAGGGACGCTGCGCGTCAGCTGACGCAGCAGCGGCCCGCTCGCCGCTGATGGCATGCCTCGACCGTGGTGGCGAGGCATGTCATCGGCCGGCCAGCGAAGGGTGCACGCCCTTGCCGTAGCGCCCCGCGCGCAGCAGCTCGCGCCAGCGCTCCGGGGACCAGTCCACCGGCTCGGTGTCGGCGACGAATCGACGCAGCAGCGCGGTGAAGCGCTGCGGGTCGTCGCGGTGCGGGAAGTGGCCCGCGTCCTGGAACAGCTCGAGCTGGCTACCGGGGAGGCACGCGTGGGCGACCGTGGCGTGGTGCGCCGGCACGATCGGATCCTTCGTGCCCCACACGATCAGGGTCGGCACGTCCGCGACCAGGTACGAGCGGTCCAGCGAGGTCACCAGCTGGCCGCGCGTGTCCACGACCCCTCGCAGGGTCCGGGCGAACGCGGTGCGCGCCTCGCCGTCGGGCAGCCCGTCCAGCACGCGCAGGATGTCCTCGGCCTCGTGACCCGCCACGGCCGCGAGGCGCGTCAGGGCCCGCACCGCGTGCCCCACCGCGCGACGCACGCCGGGCAGGTGGAGCAGACCGATGGCGCTCGGCGCCAGCGGCAGCGTCGCCGCACGCAGCAACGGGCTGACCGAGCGCGAGATCCCGCCCGCGCCCACCAGCACCAGCCGGTCGACGAGCTGCGGGTACTGGTAGGCCAGCTGCATCGCGACGCCGGCACCCAGCGAGTGGCCGACGATGGTCGCGCGCTCGACCTCGAGTACGTCGAGCAGGTCGCGCATCCCGTTGGCGAACGCGCCGAGCGAGTAGTCGGCGCGCGGCTTGTCCGACGCGCCATGCCCGAGCAGGTCGGGCGCGATGACGTCGTGGTCCCGCGCGAGGCCCGACATGACCGGTGCCCACGACAGCGAGCTGTCGCCGATGCCGTGCAGCAGCACCAGCGCCGGGCCCTCTCCTGCACGGCGGTAGGCGCGGTCGTAGCCGTGGATGCGCCGGATACGGATGTCGGGCTCGGCGTCGCCGCTGTCGGGCACCGCACGCAGCCGCACGGTGCGCTCGGCCGGCGCGGCTCGCTCGAGCGGGCCGATGGCAGGCGGATCGATGACGTCCACGACGACCTCCGGGGGACGGCCGTCGGCGACGGCACGGTCCCCACTGTGCCGCCCCCGCGTTACGGCTCTGTGTCGGGCGTGACGCAGTGCGTCGCCGGGGCCAGTGCCGCCACCTGCCGGGGCCGTTCGGTGGGTCAGCCGACGCGCGCCGCGGCGTGGTCGGCCGAGATCGCGAAGCCTCCGCGCGTTCGGGTGGTGCCCAACGACACCACGCGACGCCGACGCGTCGGTCCCTGCGGACGCATCACGAGCAGCACCACGACGAACGAGACGACCGCGGCGGCGGCCGACGGCCACGCCACGAAGGTGTCCTGGATGCTGAAGCCGTACACGGCCCACACGACCTTGTTGCTGCCGTTGCCGATCCACGCGCCCGGCGAGATGCCGGAGCGGTCCTCCGCCCGCACGGCCTCGACCAGCTGCGGCAGCAACCGCCCCACGACCAGCACCGTCCCGCCCCAGCCGAGGATCGCCGCCGAGCCTGTGGCCCACGCCAGCAGCCAGCCGGCCAGCGGTATCAGCACGTACGGCGCGGCACGACGGACCGTCGTCACCTGCTGCGACACCATCACCGACACCAGCGCGAGCGCCATCAGCATCACCGGGATGTTGATCGTGACGAGCGTCATCTCGCCGGTCGCGACGCCGTAGCCGAACCAGAACATCGTCGAGGTCATCAGCCCGAGCCAGGTGGCCGGCGACAGACCCGCCGCACCGACCCGCACGACCGTGCGCAGCTGCATGCCGATCGACAGCAGCGTGACGACGAGCAGGACGAGCCGGAGTCCGAGACCCACGATGCACCTCGGGAGGAGGGAGGGAGCCGTACGCACGCTGTACGGGAGGTGGTTGCACTCGCAACGGTGCCGACCTGGACCCGTCCCGTCGCGGGTCCACCTCAGGTCCACTGGTTCGGGGCGCACTCCCGTTAGCGTTCGACGCATGGACACTCCCAACTCGCACGTCGCCGCCGTGAACTCCGATGCTGTCGGCGTCGCGACGCCCGGCCAGAAGCCGTTGCACATCGCTGGGGTCGACGTCCAGGCCGGCGAACGCACGGACCTGTTCCTCACCATCAGCGAGTCCTACACCGGTGACGACCTGCGTATCCCGGTCACGGTCATCAACGGTGTCCGGCGCGGTCCGACCGTGTCCATCACGGCCGCGATCCACGGTGACGAGCTCAACGGCGTGGCCATCGCGCGTGAGCTCCTCAGCCTCATCGAGCCGGCCGACCTCGCCGGCGCGCTGATCGTGGTCCCGGTGGTGAACGTGCTGGGCCTACCGCTGAAGTCGCGCTACCTCCCCGACCGGCGCGACCTGAACCGTTCGTTCCCCGGCAACCCGCTGGGCTCCATGGCCTCGCGTCTCGCCGGTGTCGTCACACGTGAGATCCTCGACCAGGTCGACGCCGGCATCGATCTGCACACCGCCGCGATCGGGCGCGCCAACGTGCCGCAGACGCGTGGCGACATGTCGGACCCGCGCGTGCTCGAGATGGCGCGCGCGTTCGCGGCGCCAATCCTCATCGACGCCGCGATCAGGCCCGGCTCGCTGCGCGACGCGGCCGGTCGCTCCGATGTCCCGATGGTGCTGTTCGAGGCGGGCGAGGCGCTGCGCTTCGAGGACCACGTCATCGAGGCGGGCCTGCACGGCACGTTGCGCGTGCTCGAGCACCTCGACATGGTCCAGTCCGCCCCCGCCGCCGAGCACCCGTCCTTCGAGTCGAGCGAGACCCACTGGGTCCGCGCCGAGCGCGGCGGCTTCGCGACGGTGCACGTTGCGCTCGGCGACCACGTCCACGAGGGCGATCCGCTGTGGACGATCTCCAGCCCGTTCGGCGGCGACCGCAACGTGGTCACCGCCCCGTGGATGGGCATGATCATCGGGCTGTCAACGATCCCTGTGGTCAACCCCGGTGACGCCATCGTCCACATCGGGATGCACGACGACGAGGAGCACCACGGCCGCTTCGACGACGCCGGCGACATCGAGGGCGATGACGTCGCGCGCTGGTGACCTCCCTCGCGCCGAAGGTCGCCTCTCCGCAGTCGCGACCGCGACCGCGGAGAGCTCCGTCCGACGTCAGGCCTTGCGAGCCACGCGAGCGGTGACGCCCAGCCCGAGGGCCATCACCAGCGCGGCCGGCACGAGGCCGGGCTGCGCGGGGGCGGACGCCGGGACGACCGCGGCGGTCGTCATCGCGCCGACCGCGGGCGCACCCGGGATCGCCGAGGACTCGGCGTGGACGAGCTCGCCGTCCAGCGCGTTCGCCAGCACGATGTAGCCCGTGTCGAGCACGCCGTAGCCGTTGATGCCGTACGTGATGCGCGAGCTGGTGTTGGACGGCGACGGCAGCAGCACACCGATGGTGCGCACCGTGCCGTCCCCGACGCTGATCTCACCGACGGAGGTCTGGCCGGCCGGCGAGACGCCGGCGGTGGTGCCACCCGCTGCCTCCCAGGCCCCGCGGGTCACGCGCCAGGTCGGGACGTTGCCCGAGCCGGTCACGTCGCCGACCTGCAGGCCCATGGTGGCGGTCTCGGTGTTCATCCACGCGATGTCGCGGATGCCCGCGGCCAGCGCGTGGCTGCGGGTGTAGCTGACCTTGCCGCCGTCGTCGTTGCGCGAGGTGACGTCGCCGGCCTTGATCCCGGGGACGAGCGTCGGCAGCAGCTGCAGCGCGGCGTCGGTGAGCACGACGTTGCCGCCACCCTCGACGTAGGCCCGCAGCTCGGCGAGCGCCGAGGCGTTCGACAGCAGCCCGGCGGTCGTGACCACGACGCTGTCGGCCGCGGCGATCGCGCCCTCGCTGATGGAGGTGCCGGAGACGGCGAACAGCTCGCCCTCGGAGTACGGCGCGAGGTCGCGGAAGAAGTCGGCCGAGCTGACCTGCACGCCGGTGCGCACGGGGTCGTTGATGCGCGGGGCGTCGTCGACCCACGCGACGTCGCCGGCGGCGAGCGTGGTGTCGTGCTCGAGCGCGGCCTGGTCGATGAGGCCGCCGAGGATGCCGGCCACGGTGTCGCGGTAGTACTGCATCACCTCGCGGCGAGCGGTCAGGGAGTTGAGACCCGGCGACGCCTGGAAGTTGTACAGCTCGATGGTCGACAGCGAGCCGGAGTCGCCGCCCTCGGGCATCGCCATCCAGTCACCCTGGAAGCCGGTGCCGGACGCGGTGCGCTCCTGCGCGACGTTGCCGAACTCGGACGACGCGGTGAGGATGGTCGCCGGGATGTCCTTGCGGTCGAGGGTCTCGATCAGCTCGGACGCCTGCGAGTCGGCCAGCGCCTCGGTGATGCTGTCGAACAGGTGCTCGCCCTGGTAGCGCTGGTTGAGCGCGTCCTTGAGGTCGAACTGGCCCGAGCTCTGCATCACCCACGCGGCGGCGTTGGTGACCTCGCCGTGGATGTCGACCGAGGCCTGGATGTCGCCGGTCGCCGCGAGCTCCTTCACGAACGCGTGGAACGCCTTGGCCTCCTTCGTCCTCAGCGGCTCGACGGTGTGGGAGATGCCGCGCCACGGGGCCTGGCGGTTGAGGTCGGTGCCGAGGCCGAAGTCGGCGGCGCCGGTGATAGCGCCGTCGCCGTTCTGGCGGGCCCACAGGTACGCGCCGCCGCCGGTCTGGACGTTGTCGTGGTCACCCGCGGCCCAGCCGTCGGGGTTGACGAAGGTCTGGACCAGGCGCACGCGACCGAGCAGCTCGGTGCGGACCGGGTCCGCGTCGATGAGGAGGTCCTCGAGGTAGCGCGGGCCGCCCTCGCGGCCGCCCGGCTCGTTGCCGTGGATCGACTGGTTGACCAGCACGATCTTGCGGTCCTCGAGCGGGATGCCGCCCGGGGTCGGCGGTGCCGTGATCTCGGCGTAGTACAGCTTGTGGCCGTCGGCGGAGGTGTCACCGAACTCGGCGAACGTGACCCAGTCCGGGTAGTCGAGCTGGAGCTGCTCCATGCCCTGCACCGCCTGGCGGTACGTCAGGCCGGACACCGACTGCAGCGGCTCGGCGAACACGCGACCGCCGCACAGCTCACGCGGGATCGGGTCGGCGCAGACCGGGTTGGTCGCGATCGCGGGCGGGGCGTAGACCGCCATGGTCGCGACGACGGTCGCGGCGAGGGTCAGGGATGCTCGGAAGCGCACGGAGGGAGTCCAGCGTCGTAGGAGGTGTCAGGGGTCTCTTTCGACGCCCAACGACCCGGACCCTGCTCCGACACGCGCCCGTTCGTCCGCGTGCGGTCCTGCCGCGCGACGCTGGGCTGAGGTCCTGGAACCCCTCAGGCCTCGTCGAGCGGACGCTCCACGTCCACCACGCGGCGCTCCAGCACCTCGACGTGGCTCGGCTGGGCGGGCGGCGGTGGCGTCGGCTCCGCCGGGGTGGACCCGCGCGACGAGCGCGACACGAGCGCGATCGCCAGACCGACGCCGGCGAGCAGCAGCAGCACGATGAGCCCGATCATGAACCCGGACAGGCCGGACGAGGCGGGGACGGCCGTGGTGGCCATGGTGAAGCTCAGGTGCATCTTCGTCCTCCTGGGACTCGGTGCGTGGGAGTGTCGGTCAGAGGTGACGGTCAGAGATGACGGTCAGATGTGGCGGCCGCCGTTGACCTCGACGGTGATGCCGGTGGAGTAGCTGGAGAGGTCCGACGCGAGGAACAGCGCGGCGCCGGCCACCTCGTCGGGCTCGCCGGCGCGGCCGAGCGGGATCTCCTTCATCTTGGAGTCCCACGCGTCCTGCGGCATCGCCTCGGTCATGGCGCTGCGGATGAGGCCGGGCATGACGCAGTTGACGCGGATGCCGTCACGCGCGCCCTCCTTGGCGGCGGCCTTCGTCATCCCGACGATGCCAGCCTTCGCGGCCGAGTAGTTGGTCTGGCCGAAGTTGCCGACCTTGCCGCTGACGCTGGACATGTTCACGATCGCGCCGCCGTCGCCCTGCGCCTTGAGCCGCGGGAACGCCTCCTTGAGGCCGAGCCACGTGCCCTGCAGGTGCACGTCCACCACCAGCCGGAAGTCGTCCAGCGTCATGTTCTTCAGCGACTTGTCGCGCGTGATGCCCGCGTTGTTGACGAGGATGTCGAGGCGGCCGTGGGTGTCGAACGGGTGCGCGACCATCGCCGCGACGTCGGCGGGTTCCACCACGTTGGCGCGCACGCTGGTGGCGCCGTCGATGCCGGCGGCCGCTGCGGCCGCTGCGTCACCGTCGAGGTCGGCGAGCACCAGCGTCGCACCCTCAGCGGCGAAGCGCTGCGCGATGGCGAGCCCCAGCCCCTGCGCGCCACCCGTCACGAGGGCGACCTTGCCGTCCAGCAGTCCCACGGTGCACTCCCACATCAGTCGAGACCTGCGACCGTAACGCCGGGAGGGTCAACCGGGCGACGCCTGCGCGGTGCCACCCTCACCGGACTCGGGCTCGTCAGCCGCGTCCTCGGTCTCGCCCTCGGTCTCGCCCTCGGCCGGGGGCGGCGCACCGGAGCCCAGCGGGGCCTCGATGGCACGCACGGAGGGGGCTGGCATCGCGCCGGCGTCGAAGATGATCGCGGCGGGGTCGGCGTCGAGCTCGGCGCGCGCCTCGGCCACGAGCCGCGCCCGCTCCAGCGCGTGCTCGACGGCCGGCAGCGCTCCGCCGGCCGCGCCAACACCGCGCGCGTCGGCGAGCCGGGCGGCGGCCTGCTCGACGGAGGCGACGGCCGCGGCGGCCTGCGGCATCCGCGAGGCGCGCTCGCGCTCGGCCATCGCGGCGAGCGCCACGAGGTGCTCGTCCACCGCGACCGCGGCGTGCTCGATCTC
>JBFGFG010000083.1:0-9456 GCA_041579655.1 Nitriliruptoraceae bacterium | reverse complement strand
GAGCGTGGTCGCGCCGATCATCCGCAGCGCGCCGCGGGCAAGCAGCGGCTTGAGGATGTTCGCGGCGTCCATCGCGCCCTCGGCGCCGCCCGCGCCGACCACGGTGTGCAGCTCGTCGACGAAGGTGATGATCTGGCCCTCGGAGCTCTCGATCTCGGCGAGCACCGCCTTGAGCCGCTCCTCGAACTCGCCGCGGTACTTCGCGCCGGCGACCATCGCGGTGAGGTCCAGCGCGATCAGGCGCTTGCCCTCCAGCAGCGTCGGCACGTCACCCTCGACGATGCGGCGCGCGAGCCCCTCGGCGATGGCCGTCTTGCCGACGCCGGGCTCACCGATCAGCACGGGGTTGTTCTTGGTGCGGCGCACCAGCACCTGGATGACGCGACGGATCTCCTCGTCGCGGCCGATCACCGGGTCGAGCTTGCCCTCGCGCGCCAGGGCCGTCAGGTCACGGCCGTACTTCTCCAGCGCCTCGTAGGTGTCCTCGGGGTCCTTGGACGTCACGCGCTGCGTGCCACGCACCTCGCGCAGCGCGTCGAGCACGCCGGGTCGCGTCACGCCGAGCTCGGACAGCAGCGTGCCGGTGCTGCCGTCGGCCTCGACCAGCGCCAGCAGCAGGTGCTCGGTGGAGAGGTACTCGTCACCGAGCCCGGCCATCTCCTTCTCGGCGGCGTCGAGCACCGCGATCATCGCGCGCGAGAACCGCACCTCGCCGGAGGAGCCGTACGCCGCGGTGAGCCGGTCCAGCGACTCGATCGCGCGGGAGCGCACCTGCGCCGGGGCGATGCCCATGCGCTGCAGCAGCGGCAGCACCACGCCCTCGGCCTGCTCGAGCAGCGCGACGAGCAGGTGCGCCGGCACGACCTCGGTGTGGCTGCGCTCGGTGGCGATGCCGCCCGCACGCTGGAGCGCCTCGGCGGTGCGTCGGGTGAAACGGTCCTGGTCCATGGCGGTTCCTCCGTCGGCAGTCTGCTGTCCTCACCGGCGTCCGGTAAGGGCTGGTCGTCATCGTTTCGCGGTGGCCTTGGGCGGTCGACGCCGCATCGTTGGGTGGGGCTCCATCTCGCGGCGACCCGAGGGCACGACCTCGAAGCGGTGGCTGCGGTGGGCGTCGGCGACGTCGGTCTGCAGCCGGCTGCCCAGCGTGCGCACCATCTCCTCGAGCTCGCGCACCCGACCGCGCGCGTCCTCGAGCTTCTCGCCGAGGTCGAGCACGACGCGGACGCCCGCGAGGTTCAGCCCCTCCTCGGTGGTGAGGTGGCGGATGAAGCGCAGGCGGTCGATGTCGGCCTGCGAGTAGCGGCGGGTGTTGCCGCCGGTGCGGGCAGGGTCGACGAGGCCCTCGCGCTCGTAGGCGCGCAGGGTCTGCGGGTGCAGGTCGGCGAGGTCGGCGGCGACCGAGATCACGTACACGGCCTCGTCGTAGCCGGGGCCGCGCTGGCCGAACGCACCGCGCGGCGGCTGCCGGCGTGGCCCGGTCGGCTCGTCGTCCTCCACCGGGAGCTCGACGACGACCTCGTCCTCGAGCACCTCGTGCCCGTCCGGGTCTATGAATCGTTGCCCGCTCATGCGCCGCCCTCCGTGGTCGATGCCGTCGTTGCGGCGCGGCGGAACAGCCGCTCGCGCGCGCTGTGGTCGTCGAGCGCTGCGAGCTGCTCGACGAGCGCCTTCTGCTTGCGGGAGAGCTTCTCGGGCACGTGCAGCGTCACGGTGACCAGCAGGTCCCCGTTGCCACCACCCCGTGTCGGGGCGCCGACGCCTCGCACCCGGAAGGTGCGCCCGTCGGTGGTCCCTGCGGGGACGCGGATCTTCTTCGACGCGCCGCCGGGGGTCGGTACCAGCAGCTCGGTGCCGAGCGCCGCCTCGGCGAACGAGATCGGGATCTCGATCGTCAGGTCGTCGCCCTTGCGTCCGAACACCGGGTCCGGCTCGACGTGGATGCGCACCAGCACGTCGCCGGGGCGGCCGCCGCCGGAGCCCGCGCCGCCACGGCCGGGGACGCGGATCACCGCGCCGTCCTTGACGCCGGCGGGGACGCGGACCGTGAGCTCGCGGGCCTGGACGGTGGTGCCCCTGCCGGAGCAGACCGCGCACGGGTCGATGATCTCGACCCCGGCGCCGGCGCAGGTCGGGCAGGGCTGGGCGAACGAGAACGGCCCCTGGTCCACAGCCACCTGGCCGGAGCCGCCGCACCGACGGCACGCGACCGGGCTGGTGCCGGGCTTCGCGCCCGAGCCGGAGCAGGTCTGGCACGGCGCGTCGGCGTTGATGCGCAGCTTCGTGCGGACCCCGGCCAGCGAGTCCTCGAACGACATGTGGACGTCGGCCTCGAGGTCGCGACCGGCGCGGCTGCGCGCGCCGCGACCTCCGCCACGGGCGGGCCGACCGGCCTGCTGGTTGAACAGCGAGCCGAGGATGTCCTCGAAGCCGCCGGCACGAGCGCCGTCGCCGCCGCCGGGGAAGCCACCGGGGAAGCCGCCGCCGGCGAAGCCACCGCCACCAGCGCCGAGCCGACGCAGCTCGTCGTACTCCTTGCGCGTGGCCGCGTCACCGACCACGGCGAACGCCTGGCCGATCTCCTTGAAGCGCTTCTCGGCCCCGGGGTCGCCCTGGTTCGCGTCGGGGTGCGACGAGCGGGCCAGCGCGCGGTAGGCCTTCTTGATCTCCTCGGCGCTGGCGTCCTTGGACACACCGAGCACGGCGTAGTAGTCCGTGTCGAGCCACTCGCGCTGCGGAGCCATGCGTCCTCTTTCGAGATCGGTGTGTGATGTGTGTCGTGGTGTGTTCGGAGGTCAGGGGTGGTGCGGTCGGACGCCGCGCCGGCGGATCACTGGCGGACGACGACCATCGCGGCGCGCAGGACGCGCTCGCCGAGGAGGTAGCCCGGGCGCAGCACCTGGTCGACCTGCGGCTCCGCGACCGGCTCGTCGGCCGGGACCTGCTGCACGGCCTCGTGCCGCGCGGGGTCGAACGGCACGCCGACCTCGGCGACCCGCTCGATGCCGGACGCGACCAGCGCGTCCACGAGCTTGCGGTGCACGGCCTGCACGCCGCCGGCGAGGCCGGCGTCGTCGGACGCCTCGGCGACGGTCGCGGTGCGGTCGAGGTCGTCGAGCACGTCCAGCAGTCGGGTGGCGAGGTCACCGACGCCGGCCTGCCGCGCGGACGCGGCCTCCTTGACCGTGCGGCGGCGGAAGTTGTCGAACTCAGCCCGCGAGCGCTGGGCCGTGTCGAGGTACTCGTCGCGCTCGGCCGCCGTGGCCTCCAGCGCCAGCAGCAGCGAGCCCGCCGTCTGACCGGCCTCAGCCGCGCGGCGCTCGGCGTCCGCGAGCGGGTCCTCGACGTCCTCGGCGCCAGCCGCCTGAGCGGCGTGCGTGTCATGGGCGTCGTGCGTGTCGGAGCCGGACGGCTCCGTGTCGGCAGGCACGGATCCGGCCGGCACGCCGTAGGCGCTGGCCACCTCGTCGGCCGTCGGCTGGCCGTGCGGCACGGTCGGGTCGGTCTGCGTGTCGTCGGTCTGGATCTGGTCGGTCACGGGATGTCCTCGTGGGGGTCGGGCGGTGCGGGCCGGGTTCTGCCCCCGGCCCGCAGCCCTGCCGTCAGCCGGCGGTGATGGAGATGCGACGCGGCTTGGCCTCCTCGGCCTTCGGCACGTCGATGGTCAGCACGCCGTCGGCGTGGACGGCCCGGACGCCGGTGGCGTCGACCCGGTCGGGCAGTCGAACGGCCCGGTGGAAGCGGCCGAACGAACGCTCGAGGCGACGGAAGCCGTCCTCCTCGCGGTCGTCGTAGAAGGACCGCTCACCGGTGATGGTGAGCACGCTGTCCTCGAGCGAGACCTCGACGTCGTCGGTCGTGATGCCGGGCAGCTCCACGTGCAGGACGAAGCCGTCCTCGGTCTCCTCCACGTCGAGCGCCGGGGCCCAGGCGCCAGCGGTGGCGGGCGCCGAGCCTGCACCCAGCGCGTCCCGCAGCGCCCGGTCCACCTCGTGGTGGAGCGCGGACACGTCACGGACAGGATCGAAGCGAGTGATTGCGTTGGTGCGCATCGGGGTACCTCCTCGTGGGTCGATGCGGGGTGACCGACCCGTGGGTCCGGGCCGGGGTCTGCTGGGTCGTGCTGGTCTGCTGGGTCGTGCTGGTGTGTCAGGGTCGTGCTGGAGGGGACGACGTGGCGCCGACGCGAACGTCGACGCCACGTGTCGGACGTCAGCTCGCAGCGTCCTGGTCGTCGCCCTCGTCGATGATCTCGGCGTCGACGATGTCGTCGTCGTCCGACGGAGCGGCGCCCTCGGTGGGGCCACCGTCCTCGTCGCCGCCCGCCGCGTACACGGCCTGCGACATCTCGTGCGACTTGGTGGCCAGCGTCTCCATCGCGCCCTTGAGCGCGTCGAGGTCGACCTCGTCGGCCTTCAGCAGCTCGCGGACGCCACCGAGGGCCTCCTCGATGCCGGCCGTGGTGGCCGCGTCGACCTTGTCGCCGTAGTCCTTCAGCGCCTTCTCGGTCTGCCAGACCAGCTGGTCGGCCTGGTTGACCGTCTCGGCGCGCTCACGACGGGTGGCGTCCTCGGCGGCGTGCGCCTCGGCGTCCTTGATCATCTGCTCGATGTCGTCCTTCGGCAGCGCGGAGCCGCCGGTGATGGTCATCGACTGCTCCTTGCCCGTGCCGAGGTCCTTGGCGGAGACGTGGACCAGACCGTTGGCGTCGATGTCGAACGTCACCTCGACCTGCGGGACGCCACGCGGCGCCGGCGGGATGTCGGTGAGGTTGAACTTGCCCAGCGACTTGTTGTCGGTGGCCATCTGGCGCTCGCCCTGCAGGACGTGCACCTCGACCTCCGGCTGGTTGTCGCTGGCCGTGGAGAACACCTCGGACTTGCGGGTCGGGATGGTGGTGTTGCGCTCGATCAGGGTGTGGGTGATGCGGCCCTTGGTCTCGATGCCCAGCGACAGCGGGGTCACGTCGAGCAGCAGCACGTCCTTCACGTCGCCCTTGAGCACGCCGGCCTGCAGCGCGGCGCCGACAGCGACGACCTCGTCCGGGTTGACGCCCTTGGACGGCTCCTTGCCACCGAGGTCGGTGACGAGCTCCTGGACGGCCGGGATGCGGGTCGAGCCACCGACGAGGATGATCGAGTCGAGGTCCGACGCCTGGATGCCGGCGTCCTTGATCGCGCGCAGGAACGGCTCACGGAGCCGGTCGAGCAGGTCGCTGGTGAGCTCGTTGAAGCGAGCGCGGCTCAGCGTCTCCTCGAAGTGCAGCGGACCCGCGTCGGTGACCGACAGGAACGGCAGGTTGATCGAGGTCGACTGGGTCTGCGACAGCTCGACCTTCGCCTTCTCGGCCGCCTCCTTCAGACGCTGGAGGGCCATCTTGTCGTTGGCGAGGTCCACGCCGTGGTTGTTCTTGACGCTGGCGACCATCCAGTCGATGAGCACCTGGTCCCAGTCGTCACCACCGAGCTTGCTGTCACCGGCGGTGGACTTGACGTCGAACACGCCCTCGGCGATCTCGAGCACGGACACGTCGAACGTGCCACCACCGAGGTCGAAGACGAGGACGGTCATCTCGTCGGTCTTGTCGAGGCCGTACGCGAGCGCGGCCGCGGTCGGCTCGGCGACGAGGCGCAGCACCTCGAGGCCTGCGATCTCGCCGGCCTCCTTGGTGGCCTGGCGCTGGGCGTCGTCGAAGTACGCGGGCACCGTGATGACGGCCTGCGTGACCTCCTCGTCGAGGTACGCCTCGGCGTCACGCTTCAGCTTCATCAGCGTGCGGGCCGAGATCGCCTGTGCGTTGTAGTCCTTGCCGTCGATGTCGACCTTCCAGTCGGTGCCGATGTGGCGCTTGACGGAACGGATCGTGCGGTCCGGGTTGGTGATCGCCTGACGCTTCGCGACCTCACCGACGAGAACCTCGCCGGAGGTCGAGAACGCGACGACGGACGGCGTGGTGCGCGCGCCCTCCGCGTTGGCGATGACGGTGGGCTCTCCGCCCTCCATGACGGAGACGACGGAGTTGGTCGTCCCGAGGTCGATGCCGACTGCCTTGGCCATGCTGATGTCTCCTGCGTGAGGGTGTCTGGTGCGACGTCTGCAGGAGAAGGTATGCCCCGCCACGAGCCGGTCAAGCCCGGTGCGATGGGTCGGCGCACAACAGTTGAGCCACTATGGCTCAGGTAAGCGTATGGGGTATCGGCAGGAAAGCGACCGCCTTCGCCCGGGGCCGTGCCTCAGGGCGAGGCGGTCGCGGCTGGGGACGGCACCAGCCCCACCGGCACGTTGCCTGTCAGCCCGCCCAACAGGCCCGTCACGAACGCGGTGACGGTGACGACCGCAGCCACCAGCGCCCACCTTTGCATCCGGCTCACGGTGCCTCCTCATGGTCGGTCTCGGCTACGGGATGGGTCGCCGGGACGCCGCATCGGCGGCGGGCGTCACGGCGTCATTCGGACGGTCAGCCGAGGCCCCCGCCCGCCATCTGGATGTTGGTGTTGATCGTGTTGATGGTCTGCTGGAGCTCGGTGAGCTGCTGCACGGAGCTCGCGGCCCAGGTGCGTGTCTGCGCCCACTCGTTGTCGCGGAACTGGTTCGCGGCGGTGCCCTCCCAGACCTGGGGCGAGGCGAGCTGGTTGCCGGTGGTGAGCATCGTGTTCAGCGCCTCGTTCACCGTGTTGATGTTCGACTGCAGCTGACCGATCAGCGCGACGGCCTCGTCGGACGTTACGACCCGTGACATGGTGTCTCCTGGTGTGCGCGGCGCCTCGCGCCGGTGCCCGCCGCCGTGTGCGGCGATGACGTTGGATGGAATGAAAGTACACGAACCGCCGAGACGCAAGCCTCAGCTGCGGTCCCCTGTGGACACGCTCGCGAGCTGCACGAAGTCGACCTCGCCCGCGCCGACCAGCCACCCGCGTCCCGGCGTCACCCGCGCCGGGGTCCGTCGGGGCAGCCGGGCACCCAGCAGGTCACCCGCGACGTCGCCGACGGGTCGCAGGAAGCCGCCCACGCGTCCGCGCGCGGCGCGCCGGACCCAGTGCCCGAAGTCGGCCTGCACGACCTCGGCGCGTGCGGCGATCACCAGATGCACCCGCGTCCCGTCGCCGGCGAGCGCCTCGAGGGCGGCGCCTGGGTCGGCCACCCGCTCGGCGTCGTCGACCAGCACGAGCGTGGGACGGTCACCGGCCTTCCCCGCGCTCAGCGCCGCGCCGAGCTCGCCGGGTGCCACGACCGCGTGGCCGTCGGCGAGCAGCGGTGAGCTGCCGCTGCCGGCGCACACCACCACGTCGAGCGCGTCCGACGTCGCGGCGAGCCGCGCCAGCGCGCCGAGCACCCCGCTGCGACCGGACCCGGGGCCGCCGAGCAGCACGCCGTGCTCGCCCGCGTGCAGCAGCAGCGACGCCAGCCCCAGGTCACGTTCGCGTCGACCCACCGGCAGGCACCACGCGCGGTCCCCCACGACCAGCCCGGGCTGCAGCTCGGCCACGCTCACCTGCTCGGGCAGCGTCACGATCGCGGTCGGCGGGGTGCTCGGCCGCCCCCAGCGGTCCGCCAGCGCTGCCACCGTCCCCGCCACGTCACCGGTCCGGCCGACCTGCATCTGCCGGCCGTCGCTGGTGCGCACCACCCGGCCCGGCGCGAGCGTGGGCACCTCGGCCGGTCGCATCCCCAGCAGCCCGTAGTCGGCCGGATCGGCGAGGCGGTGGGTCCAGCGCTGCTCGATGGTCGAGCTCAGCGAGGCCCGCAGCCCTCCGGCCCGGGTGGTGGTCAGCACCGCGCTGATGCGCAGCGAGGGCGCGTCGGCGAGCACGCGCAGCAGCGCGTCGGCGACGTCGTACGTGGCCGGGTCGTCGAGCTCGGCCAGCAGGGACTCGAGCCCGTCGATCACCAGCAGCAGCCGGGGGGTGCGCTCCAGCGCGGCGCGGTCCATCCCGCGTCGCCGGTCGGCCTCCGAGGACCAGTGCTGCAGCAACCGGCGCCGCCGCTCGTCCTCCCGGCCCGTCACGACCGCACCGACGTGCGGCAGCCCCTCGAGCGCCCGCAGGTCCCCGCGGCCGAGGTCCAGCACCTGCACGTGCAGCGCGTCCGGCGGGTGCAGCGTGGCCGCGGCGAGCACGCACGCCAGCACCGTGGTGGTGGTGCCGCTGCCGACCACGCCGTGGACGAGCAGGTTGCCGGCGTCGAGGTCCCAACCGGCCGGGCGCTGCGCCTGCTCCTCGGGCAGGTCCACGAGCGCGACCGGCAACGAGGTCGCGCCTGGCGCCGCGTCGGCCAGCAGCTGCTCGAGCGGCAGCTCGGCCGGCAGCGGCTCGGGCCAGGGGCGGCGCGGTGCGGGGTGGTCGCCCGCGTCGAACGCCTCGCGACAGGCCTGCACGAGCCGGTCGAGGTCGGAGGGACCGTCCCCGGACGGCCCGGCGGTGGCGGACAGCGCGGACGCCGCGCCGAAGGTGACCGGCCCGACCACCACCCGCGGACCGGCGACGCCGGACCGCCCGGTCACCAGCGCGGTCTGCAGCGGCAGCACGGCGCCGGGCCCGACGCGCACCACGCCGCGACCGGGCAGCGACGGCGGGATGTGGGCCGCGTCGGGCACCCCCACCACGTCGCTGGAGTCGTGGGTGTCGGTGACCCGCAGCGCGATGCGCAGGTTGCTGTTGGCGCGCACGTTCTCGTCCACGGCCCCGGACGGCCGCTGGGTGCCCAGCAGCATGTGCACCCCGAGCGAGCGGCCGCGCTGGGCGATGCCGACCAGCGCGCTGACGAAGTCGGGCAGCTCGGCCTTCAGCGTCGCGAACTCGTCCACCACCACCAGCAGGCGCGGCAGCGGCTCGCCGCGCTGGGCGACCGGCAGCCGCAGCCACTGCGGCAGGTCGCTGACCCCCGCGGCGCGCAGCCGACGTTCGCGGTGCTCGAGCTCGGCCTCGAGACAGCGCAGCGCACGCTCGCCGAGGTGCTCGTCGAGGTCGGTGACCAGCCCCACCACGTGTGGCAGCTCGGCACACACGTCGAACGCGGCCCCGCCCTTGTAGTCGACCAGCACGAAGGTGAGGTGGTCGGGGTCGTGCCGCACGGCGAGGCCGGCCACCAGCGAGCGCAGCAGCTCGGACTTGCCCGAGCCGGTGGTCCCGCCGAGCAGACCGTGCGGGCCGTCGCGCACCAGGTCCAGCTCGACCGGCCCGTCCGCGCCGACGCCGACCGGCGTGGCCAGCCGTGGATCGCCCGCGGTCACGGCCCAGCGCCGCTGGATCCCGGTCACGCTGGCCGCGTCACGCCCGAGCAGATCCAGCAGCTCCACGCGGGCCGGCAGCTGCGTGGCCCCACCGGTCAGCTCGGGGTCCTCGAACCCGGCGAGCCTGCGTGCCACGCGACGTGCGGCGGGCTCGCCGACGGCCGCCACGAGCACGTCCGGCACCGCGATCCGCTCGGCCGGCCGCACCACGGTGGCCTCGCCGTCCTCGG
>JBFGFG010000082.1:0-9459 GCA_041579655.1 Nitriliruptoraceae bacterium | reverse complement strand
GTGACCTTGCCGATGATGTCGTTGCTGCCCACCAGGTCGTACGCGGCGTCCGCCTCGGCGAGCGGGAACGAGCGCTCGATCACCGGCGCGACGCGGCCGTCGGCGAGCAGCGGCACCACCTCGCGTGTGAACACGGCCGCGACCGCGGCCTTCTCGGCTGCGCTGCGGGACCGCAGCACGGTGCCGCGCAGCACCAGCCGCTTGGCCAGCAGCGCTCCGAGCGGCAGCTGCGCGCTGGCGCCGGCCAGCAGCCCCACCACGACGATCCGTGCGCCCGGGGCGGCCACCCGGCAGTCGAGCTCGACGTAGTCGCCGCCGACGAGGTCCAGCACCACGTCCGGCGGGCCGTGCTCGGCGATCTCGGCCGCCATCGTGCGGTCCACCGGGTCGTGCACCACCACGCCGGCGGCCATCCCCAGCTGTCGTGCGGTGTCGAGCTTCGCCTCGGTGCGGGTGGTGCCCACCACCCGGGCGCCGAGCGCGACGGCCAGCTGGACCGCCGCGGTGCCGACCCCCGACCCCACTGCGTGCACCAGCACGGTCTCGCCGGAGCGCAGGCCTGCCTGGGTGACCATCGCGTCGTGCGCCGTCGCGAACACCTCCACGCAGCTGGCGGCGGTCAGGTCGTCGAGCTGGTCCGGGACGGCGATCAGCTGGTCGTCCTCGAGCACCAGCGCCTCGGCGTGGGCGCCGCCACCGACGAGCCCCATCACCCGGTCGCCCTCGTGCCACCCGGTCGCGTCGGGCCCGAGCGCCGTCACGACGCCTGCGAACTCGAGGCCGGGCACGTCGCTGGGCACGCCGGCGGGCGCGGGGTAGCGCCCGGCGCGCTGGAGGAGGTCGGCACGGTTCACGCCGGCGGCCGTGACGCGCACCAGCACCTGGCGTCCGCGGGGTTGCGGGGTCGGACGCTCCTGCATCTGGAGCTGTCCGTCGACGATGACTGCAGCCTGCACGTGTCGCCTCGCTGGGTGTCGGGAGCACCTGTCCACCGTACGTGGCTCGGTGTAGCGTCCGACCGTCGTGTCCGACTCGGGGGCGACGACGCGCGCACCGACGTGGTGCGACGCGAGCAACGAGCGAGAGCAGCACGCATGCCTGAAGGTGCAGTCCGGTGGTTCAGCAACGAGAAGGGGTTCGGCTTCATCGCCCCCGACGACGGTGGTGACGACCTGTTCGTCCACTACTCGGCGATCGCCAGCGATGGCTACAAGTCACTCGAGGAGGGGCAGCGCGTCTCCTTCGTGGTGACCCAGGGTCAGAAGGGCCCGCAGGCAGACGAGGTCGCGCCTCTCTGAGGCTCGCGGTCCAGCTTCACGGGGCGACCGTCGGCACATCGATGCCGTCGGTCGCCCCGAACCACGAGAACAGGGCGTGCGTCGAGAGCTCGATGAGCTGGTCGTCGTGCAGGTCGTCACGCAGCATCCGGGGCAGCAGCCCCTCGACGTAGCCGATCCAGCCGCGCACGTGCGCGAGCGCCATGCTGCGCACCGAGCTGTCGATGTCGACGTTGGCCAGCACCAGGTCGGCGATGGCCTCGCGGACGCGCTCGACCACCTGCGCCACCTCGGGGTCGGTGCCGATGCCGCCCTGCAGCACGGCGAGGTAGCCGGCCTCGTGGGCGCGGATCCACACCAGCGCCTCGCGCAGCCCGACGATCAGGCTGCCGAGCGGGTCGTCGGGGTCGGACGGCTGCAGCACCTCGACGAGCTCGGCCGCGGAGGCCTCGAGCACCTCGATGTAGAACCCGCGCTTGGACCCGAAGTAGTGGTACAGCAGCCCGCGGGCCGTGCCGGTCGCAGCGGCGATGTCGTCGACCGAGACCGCGTCGTACGGGGTGGCCGAGAACAGCTCGAGCCCGGCGGCGAGCAGCTGCTCGCGGCGCTCGTCGCCAGCCATCCGCCGGCGGCCGGCGGCGGTCGTGGAGGCGGTGTTCGCGGTGCCCGTCATACCGGCGCAGGCTAGCGCTGTTGAACGTCGTCCAACAGGGCTAGCCTTGCCAGCGTCAGTGATCGCAGCCGGACCGGGAGCCACGGTGGAGCACGCCCTGCGCGTCGTGGTCGTCGGAGCAGGCTTCGGCGGGATCGGGCTCGCGATCGGGCTGCGTGAGGACGGTCACGACGTCACCGTGCTCGAGAAGCAGGACGGCGTGGGTGGCACCTGGCGCGCCAACACCTACCCCGGCGCCGCCTGCGACGTGCCCTCGCACCTGTACTCGTTCTCGTTCGCGCCGAAGTCCGACTGGTCGCGGGTGTACTCCCCGCAGCCCGAGATCCTCGCCTACCTCGAGCAGGTGGTGGACGACCACGACCTGTGGGGCTGCATCCGCACCGGCGTCGAGGTGCTCGCGGCCAGCTTCGACGAGGCGAGCTGCAGCTGGACCGTCGAGCTCGACGGCGGCGAGACCCTCACCTGCGACGTGCTGGTGTCCGCGACGGGCCAGCTGAGCCGCCCGCTGGTGCCGCGCATCCCCGGCCTGGCGTCGTTCCCCGGGCCGGTGCTGCACAGCGCGACCTGGGACCACGAGGCGCCGCTGGACGGCGCGCGCATCGCGGTGATCGGCTCGGGTGCCAGCGCGATCCAGCTGCTGCCGCCGCTGGCCGAGCGTGCGTCGCGGCTCACGCTGTTCCAGCGCACGCCCCCGTGGGTGCTGTCGCGCCTCGACCGCGCGTTCCTGCCGCTGGAGCAGCGCGCCTTCCGTCACGTGCCAGGGCTCCGTGCGGCGTACCGCGCCGGCATCTGGGCGTGGAAGGAGGCCAGCTGGCTGGCGTTCCTCGACGGCTCGCGCGCGAACGCGCTGCTGAGCTGGCAGGCCGAGCGGCGGCTGCGCCAGGAGGTGCTCGACGAGGGGCTGCGCGAGCGCCTGCGACCCGACTTCACGCCCGGCTGCAAGCGCGTGCTGGTCAGCAACGACTGGTACCCGGCGCTGGTGCGCGACGACGTCGAGGTGGTCGCGTCCGGTGTCGCCGAGGTGGACGGCTCGACGCTGGTCGCACACGACGGCACGCGTGTGGAGGTCGACGCGATCGTGCTCGGGACCGGCTTCCGTGCCACCGATCTGCTGACCCCGATGCGGGTCACCGGACGCGACGGCGCCGACCTGCAGCGCGTGTGGGCGGACGGCGCCGAGGCGTACCTCGGCATGGCGGTGCACGGCTTCCCGAACATGTTCGTGCTGTACGGCCCGAACACGAACCTGAGCCACAACTCGATCATCCACATGCTGGAGTCGCAGTTCGCGTACGTCCGCGACGCGCTGCAGCGGCTGCAGGACGGCGAGGCGGACGCGCTGGACGTGCGACGCTCGGTGCAGGCCCGCTTCAACGCGACGCTCGAGCGCCGGCTCGAGCAGCTGGTGTGGGACTCGGGATGCTCCTCCTGGTACCTCGACGGAGCCGGGCGCAACACCCTGAACTGGCCCGGGCTGACCGCCGAGTACCGGCTGCGCACGCGCCGGGTCCGGCTCGCCGACCACGAGGTGCTGCGCCGCACCGCCTCGCCGGTGGGGGCAGCACAGGACGCCGCCGCCGACGCCGAACGCCAGGAGCAGCCGACGTGAGCATCAGCGACCTCCCAGGCGCGGCCGCAGCGGTCGCTGCGCGCGCGACGGTGCGCACCGCGCTGCGGCTCGTCCCGCGGGTCGAGCAGCCGACGCTGGACCCCGACCTGCGGCGCGTGGCCCGCCTGTTCGGCATGGCCCGCGCGCACACGCTGCCGGTGGGGCTGCTGCGCCGCTCCTACGAGACCGACGGGCGGCTGTGGGCGGCGCGACGTCCCGGCGACGTGCAGGTCACGGACGAGACGATCACGGTCGGACCCGACGCCACCGGCGGCGCGCGCCGGCTGCGGGTGCGGACCTACACGCCCGCGACCGGCGGCGAGGCCGCGATGATGTACGTGCACGGCGGCGGCTTCTCGATCGGCTCGATCGGCTCGCACGACCACGTGTGCCGGACGCTGGCGACCACCTCGGGCGTCGTGCTGCAGTCGGTGGAGTACCGCCTCGCCCCGGAGCTCCCGTTCCCCGCCGGGCTCACCGACATCCTCCAGCTGTGGGCGGTGCTGCAGCGCCGCTGGGTCGACGGTGGCGGCGACCCGGACCGCTACGGCGTCGGCGGCGACAGCGCAGGCGGCCACGCCGGTGCCGTGGTGGCGGACGAGGCGACCGAGCCGACGCTCGGCGTCGAGGTGCCGATGCCCGCGTTCACCTGGCTGGTCTACCCGGCGTCCGAGACGACGCTGTGCGGCGAGGAGATGCGCGACGTGCTGCCCGCCGGCGGCCTGCTGAGCGGCCCGATGGTGGCCAGGTTCACCGCGATGCACGTCGGCGACGGACCGCGCACCGCACCGGCGCTGAACCCCGGGGCACGGGCCGACGCGGTGCTTGCGGCCCACCCGCGCACCTGGATCCAGACGGTCGGCTTCGACCCGCTGCGCGAGCAGGGCAGCGCGTACGCCGAGCGGCTCGCGTCGCTGGGCGTGGAGGTGCGCCACGAGCACGAGCCCACGATGGCGCACGGCTACGTCTCGATGGGCGGTGTGTCGCCGGGCGCCGCCGCCGTGCTGCGCCGCGCCGCGATCGCCCTGCGCGACCTCGCCACCAGCTGAGCGCTGTCCCACCCGCTGAGCGCTGTCCCGCGGGCTGAGCGCGGCCGCTCTCTCAGCGGGACAGCGCTCTCGTGATGGGACAGCGGCGCGAGGCTGGCGACAGCTGAGGCCGGTGGCTCAGCGGGCGGCGGCCTCGCGGGCCGCGTCCGGCTCGATGGTCGGCGTGGTCTCGATCGGGGCCGCGGTGGGGACGCCACCGCTGCGGTCGCGACGCTCCCCGCGCTCCTTGAGCAGCACGATGCCGCGGCGGATCAGCGACATGCCGCGCACGCCGGTGGTCTGCTGCAGCAGGTGCAGCGCCCACGCGTCCGCGCCGACGAGGATGCGCTTGCGGCCGGACGTCACGCCGCGCAGGATGATGTTCGCGCAGGCCTCGGGCGACGTTCGGGCGAGCGTGTCGAACAGCTCGGTGAGGCCGGCGTACTCCTCGCTGACCGCGGCGTTGCGCGCGATGTTGGTCTTGATCCCGCCCGGGTGCACGCAGTGCACGGTGACCGGCAGCCGGTCCATGATCGCCTCCTGGGCGATCGCCTCGGTGTAGCCGCGCACGGCGAACTTCGCGGCGTTGTAACCCGACTGACCCGGCACGCCGATCATCCCGAAGATGCTCGAGATGTTCACCAGCGCGCCGTCGCCGCTTGCCACCAGCTTGGGCAGGAACGCCTGCGTCCCGTGCGCCACGCCCCACCAGTCCACGCCGACCACGACGTCGAGCTCGTCCATCGTCTGGTCCATCGCGCGCGCCGCGAGCGCGACACCGGCGTTGTTGACCACGAGGTTCACCGTGCCGAAGCGCGCCTCGACCTCGTCGGCGTACGCGAACACGGCCTCGCGGTCGGTCACGTCCAGCGCGGTCACCAGCACCTGCGCGCCGGCGGCCTCGCAGGCCGCGCGCGTCCCGGCGAGGCCCGAGGCGTCCCGGTCGCTGATGGCGAGGTGGGCGCCGCGGCGCGCCAGCTCGAGCGCGAGCGCGCGGCCGATGCCTGACGCCGCGCCGGTGACGACCGCGACCTTCCCGTCGAGCTGCTTCATGTGGTGACCTCTGCTGGTGTGGGGAGCTCGCTGCGGCGTCGCACGTGGTGCAGCGCTGGGTCGAAGCGGCGGGTCGCGAGTCGGTAGGCGGCGGTGGTGCCCGGCCACACCGAGAAGTTCTCGCCGCGGTCGTTGAGGTACCAGGAGGCGCAGCCGGAGGACCAGGCGTTGTCGCCGTTGCGCTCGTCGACCCAGCGCACGAACTCGTCGTGGGCCGTCTGCGTGACGTCCACGGACGCGACCTCGGGCTGGCGCAGCAGCGCCACGGCCTGGCGCACGTACGCCACCTGCGACTCGATCTGCAGCAGCACCGAGTTGTGGCCGAGCGCGCTGTTGGGGCCGAGCAGCATGAAGTGGTTCGGGAAGCCCGGCACCGTCATGCCCAGGTGCGCCGAGGGGCGGCCGTCCCACTGCGTGTCGAGGTCGCGGCGCTCGCGGCCGGTGATCACGGCGCCGTTGAGCGGGTCGGAGACCTTGAAGCCCGTGCTGAGCACGATCGCGTCGAGGGTGACGTCGGTCCCGTCCGACAGCGTCACGCCGGTGGGCGTGACGCGGGCGATCGCCGTGGTCTCCAGGGACACGTTCGGCTTCGTCAGCGCGGGGTAGAAGTCGTCCGAGCGCAGGATGCGCTTGCAGCCCAGCCGGTAGTCCGGCGTCAGGGCTCGGCGCAGCTCGGTGTCCTTGACCTGCTTGTGCAGGTGCCTGCGGGCGTAGCGCTCCGCGACCTGCAGCAGCGGGCCGTCGTTGGCGAACACCAGGTGCGTCAGCTCGTGCTCGGCCCAGATCGCGAAGCGGTGCGCGTGACGAGCCCCGGGCACGGCGCGCAGCAGCGCCTTCTCGAACCAGCGGTAGGCACGGTCGCCGCGGGGCACGATCCACGGGGGCGTGCGCTGGAACACGGTCAGCTGGGAGCTGCTCTCGGCGAGAGCGGGCACGAGCTGGATCGATGAGGCGCCGGTGCCGATCACCCCGACGCGCTTGCCGAACAGGTCCACCTCGTGGTCCCAGCGCGCCGAGTGGAACATCGGACCGGTGAACTCGTCGAGCCCCGGCAGCTGCGGCAGCGCCGGGTCCTTCAGCCCGCCGATGGCGTTGATCACCACGTCGGCCACCAGCGTCTCACCAGCTGCGGACGTCAGCGTCCAGCTCGCCGTCGCGTCGTCCCAGCGCATCTGCTGGACGTCGAAGCCGAAGCGGGTCCGGCGGCGCAGGCCGTGACGCTCGACCACGTCGTCGAGGTACGCCCGGATCTCCGGCTGCGGCGCGTAGTGGCGCGACCAGTCCGACTTCGGCTCGAACGACAGCGAGTACAGGTGCGACGGGATGTCGCAGGCGGCGCCGGGGTAGGTGTTGTCGCGCCAAGTGCCGCCCGTGTCCTGCTCGCGCTCGAGGATCGTCACGTCGGTGACGCCGTCCTCGATGAGCTTGATCGTCGTGGCGATCCCGCCGAAGCCGCTGCCGATCACGGCGACCCTCAGGTCGCGGCTCGCTGCGGGCACGGTGACTCCTGCCGAGTTGAACGATGTTCAGCAACGATAGGCAGCCGCGCATGTGACGTCAACTGATGTCACCGTCATCCGGTGTTGGCGCTGGCACGCGACCGCACACGACGACGCCCGGCGCCGCGTCAGCGGTCACCGGGCGTTCGCGCCGACGCGTCGGCTCAGGCCTCGACGAGGGTGAGCCAGCCGTGGGTGTCCTCGGCGTCGCCGCGGTGGATCGCGGTCAGCGCCTCGCGCAGCGCGGTGACGTTGGGGCCCACGCCGCCGTCGCCGAAGGTGAGCGACTCGCCGTCAGCCCACAGCAGGGTGCCGACGGGCGACAGCACGGCCGCGGTGCCGGACAGCGCCGCCTCGCCGCCGGCGGCCGCCCAGGCACGCACGTCGTCGATGTTCATCTGGCGCTCCTCGACCGTGCGTCCGGAGTCGCGAGCGAGCTGCAGGATCGAGTCACGCGTCACGCCCGGCAGCATCGAGCCGTCGAGCTCGGGGGTCAGCACCCGCTCGTCGTCGATGAGGATCAGGTTGGCCGCGCCGGTCTCGGTGACCTTGCCGCCCGGGGCGAACAACACCTGGTCCACGCCGTGCTCGGCCTTCGCCTTCAGCGTCGGGCCGAGCGCCATGACGTAGTTGGCACCGGACTTCACCTGCCCGAACTGCGGCGTGGAGCGCGGCAGGTCGTGCTCGACCAGCAGCGTCAGCGGTCGCACGCCGCCGGCGAAGTAGTCGCCGACGGGCGAGGCCAGCACGTACAGCAGCGCTGAGGTCGAGGGCGAGGCAGCTGCGCCGATGTTGGGCAGCGTGCCGATCAGGGTCGGACGCAGGTACAGCGACCCGGGCTGGTCCGGCACCAGGTCGAGGTTGTCTCGCGTGACCGCCACGAGCATCTCGTGCAGCAGCTCGGTGGGCGGCATCGGCAGGTGCAGCGTCGCCGCGCTGCGGCGCATCCGCTCCACGTGCCGCTCGGCGCGGAAGATGCGCACCGAGCCGTCGTTGGCCTTGTGGGCCTTGAGGCCCTCGAAGCAGGCCGAGCCGTAGTGCAGCACGTGGGACGCCGGGTGCAGGCGCAGATCCTCGACCTCCACGACCTTGCCGGCGCCGAACACGCCGTCCACGGCTGTCGCGAGCGACATCGTCGGGGCGAACACGGATCCGAATGCGGGGGCTGCCACGGTGACTCCTGGTGCGGGCCGCGGACCGTCGTGGCCCGCGTCTGTCGTCGCGCGAGGCTAGGGCGCAGCCCCGACCGATGACGGGTCGAGCCGCGTCGGCGCGCGTCGCCACCCCGTCGCTCCGGGCGCGCGGAGGTCGTGAACCTCACCGTGCGCGCTCCTGCACCGACGCCTGTGCGTGACCGGACGGTCACGTGAGGTGGCAGGGAACGACACGGCGGGTGTCGAAGACATCACCATCGCCACAGCACCACCGTCCCCCGGCGTCCCCCACGACAGGAGCACGCGATGGATCGACAGGGCCCGTTGCCCCGTCCGTCCGCACGTGCCGCGGCACGGCTCACCGACGGTGTCGGTCACGAGCTGGGCTCCCTGCGTCGGTCGCTGACGGACGCCCTGGCCGAGGCTGAGCGCCTCGAGCAGGCCGGCCGCACCGACCTCGCCGTGGACGTGCTCGAGGAGCAGCGGCTCGTGCTGGCCCGGGTCCACGACCAGCTGATGGGCCACGTCTCGGCCGCTGCTGTCGAGCGCGAGGCCGAGGCCATCGTGGCGGCCGTCGAGCCGGCGACGTCGTTCGTCCAGGACTTCCGGATCCTCGATGAGCTCCAGCTCGTGGACAGCACCGACACAGCTGGAACCGACACAGCTGGAACTGACACGCCGAGCGCACAGGGCCACGTCGAGGCCGACGGGCGATCGCTGGCAGGTCGCGTGCTCGTCTCGGCCCTCGCCGCGGTGCTGGGCCTCGTGCTGCTGGCCACGCCCGAGCCGGAGCCCGGCCGCCTCACCATCGCCGGTCGGCCCGCTGCGGACACCGACGCTGCGCCCACCGCAGCCGACGGCGTGCGCGGCGAGGCGCAGCCGCGGGCCGAGGTGGCCGCGCAGCAGGCCGACGCGCCCGCGGCACCCACGCCGGTGACTCGCGAGATCGACGCCGTGCACGGGCCGCTGCCGAGCGTCGGGACGGCCACGCAGGTGATGGCCACGTCCGCAGGGCCGGCTGACCCCGCTGCCGACGCCCCGGGCCCCGGACCGACCGAGGGCGAGGACGCCGCGCCGCAGGACGAGGGCCTCGAGGTGCAGGAGGCGATCGAGGAGCAGCTCGACGTGGTCTCCCTCGACCCGGAGGCGCGTTGAGCCGGTAGCTG
>JBFGFG010000081.1:0-9501 GCA_041579655.1 Nitriliruptoraceae bacterium | reverse complement strand
CTGGTCGCCCATCCGGCGGTCGTCGAGGCAGCGGTCGTCGGCAAGACCGACGAGCTGACCGGGCAGGCGATCGCCGCCTTCGTGACGTTGACCAACGGCGACGTCGACACCCCGGAGCTGCGCAGCGCGCTGCGCGAGCACGTCGGCGCGGACATCGGTCCGATCGCGAAGCCGAAGTCCGTCACCGTCGTGCCGGACCTGCCCAAGACTCGGTCCGGCAAGATCATGTGCCGCCTGCTGCGCGACGTCGCCGTTGGTCAACGTCACGAAGGCGGCGATCGCCTGCCCGGTCAGCTCGTCGGTCTTGCCGACGACCGCTGCCTCGACGACCGCCGGATGGGCGACCAGCGAGGACTCGATCTCGGCGGTGCTCAGACGGTGGCCCGAGATGTTCATCACGTCGTCGACGCGACCGAGCACCCAGATGTTGCCGTCGGCGTCGCGCTTGGCGCCGTCGCCGGCGAAGTACTTGTCGCCGTACGTCGCCCAGTAGGTGTCGCGGTAGCGCTGCTCGTCGCCCCAGATGCCGCGCAGCATCGAGGGCCACGGCTCGGTCAGCACCAGGAACCCCTCACCCTCGCCCTCGATCTCGTCGCCCTTCTCGTCGAGGATCGCGGCCGAGATGCCGGGCAGCGGGCCGTTGGCCGAACCCGGCACGGTGGCGGTGACACCGGGCAGCGGCGACAGCATGTGGCCGCCGGTCTCGGTCTGCCACCAGGTGTCGACGATCGGCGCGTCGAGCGGACCGATGTGCTCGCGGTACCAGCGCCACGCCTCGGGGTTGATCGGCTCGCCGACGGTGCCCAGCACGCGCAGCGACGACAGGTCGTACCTCGCCGGCACGTCCGCGCCCCACTTCATGAAGGCGCGGATCGCGGTCGGCGCGGTGTAGAGCTGGGTGACCCCGTACTTCTCGATGATCTCCCAGAACCGTCCAGTGTGCGGGTGGTCCGGCGTGCCCTCGTACATCACGCTCGTGGCGGCGTTGGCGAGCGGGCCGTACACGATGTAGGTGTGGCCGGTCACCCAGCCGATGTCCGCGGCGCACCAGTAGACGTCGGTCTCGGGACGCAGGTCGAACACGTAGCTGTGCGTCGACGCGGCGTTCGCGAGGTAGCCACCCGTGCTGTGCATGATCCCCTTCGGCTTGCCCGTCGTGCCCGAGGTGTAGAGCAGGTACAGCAGCTGCTCGGAGTCCATCGGCTCGGCGGGGCAGTCGGTGGACTGCTCCGCCATCAGCGCGTCCCAGTGCAGGTCCCGGTCGGCGTCGAACTCGACGCCGTGGGCCGTGCGCGTGACCATCACGGTCGCGGTGATCGACGGTGTCTCCTTGAGCGCGACGTCCGCGACGCCCTTGAGGTCCACGACCTGCCCGCGGCGCCAGCCGCCGTCGGCCGTGACCAGCACCTTGCACTCGGCGTCGTTGATGCGGTCACGTAGCGAGTTGGACGAGAACCCCGCGAACACGACGCTGTGCGCCGCGCCGATGCGAGCGCAGGCCAGCATCGTCACCGGCAGCTCGGGGATCATCGGAAGGTAGATCGCGACCCGGTCGCCCTTCTCCACGCCGAGGCTGCGCAGCGCGTTCGCGGCGCGCTTGACGTCGTCGAGCAGCTGCGCGTAGGTGATGGTCCGGGTGTCGCCCGGCTCGCCCTCCCAGTGGTACGCGACGCGCTCGCCGAGGCCGTTCTCGACGTGCCGGTCGAGGCAGTTGTCGGCGACGTTGAGCTCGCCGCCGACGAACCACTTCGCGAACGGGGCGTCGGACCAGTCCAGCACCTGGTCCCAGCGCTTCGTCCAGCGCAGCCGGTCGGCCTGGTCCTCCCAGAAGCCCAGCCGGTCCTCGGCCGCGCGGTCGTACAGCGCCTGCGTGCCCACGGCGGCTGCGGCGAACTCGGGTGTGGGTGGGAAGCTGGTCGGGTGCGCGGTCATCTGGGCTCCAAGGTCTTTGACGCCTCGGACCCTAGGCCAACGGATGGCAGCAGCAGGGAGCCCGCGACGGTGTGTGCTCGTGGGGCCAGCACCGTCGCGAACTCCCTCCGCGACCGACGTCTCCCGATGCGATCACTCACCCCTTCACGTACGCCAGCATCTCGGTGATGTGGCCGTCGCGGACCCGCACGAGATCCATGCCTCGGACGTGCCCGCGATGGCCCGACGGCTCGGTCCACGAGTACACCGTGCGCATCATGACGTCGCCGTCGTGCTCGCTCATCTCCTCGATCTCGAACTCCGGGTCCACCGTCTCGTCGATCAGGGCGCGGAAGAACGCACGCACCCCCTCGCGTCCCTCGATCCGCTCGCCGTCCGGCGGCGTCGTGCCCTCGAACACGACGTCGTCGGCGACCAGCGCCATCGCGCCGTCGATGTCGCGCGCCCCGAGCAGCTCCTGGAACCGGTGTGCGACGCCGAGCTCGGGCGTCCAGGACGCAGCGCGACCGAACCTGGCGAGGATCTCCGCCTCCGCCTGACCTGGCTCGCTGCGCAGACGCGGCCCGACGCCGCCGGTGTCACGGAACATGCGCTCGTGGTCCTCGTCGAACCATCCGCTCAGCCACTCCAACGAGGCGTCGTCGAGCATGTCAGGCTGGTCCGTGGCACGGGTGAGGTCCCAGGTGTGGACCAGGTGGTCGGCGGCCATCTGCGAGATGTACTCCATCGAGCTCTCGTCGCCGTAGGAGAGGTGGACCTTGCGGTCCCCAGCCCCCGGCCGCAGCAGCGCGGTACGTGCCTCTGCGACAGCTTCGTGCACGGCAGCTTTCGGGGTGCGACCGAGCAGGTCGCCGTCGAACATGTCGCCGACGTCCTCGATCCGCTTGCCCTCCAGCAGCGGCGTGAGCCAGCGGTCCTCCGACACGACGTGGTTGACCAGGTCTCGGACGGTCCACTCGGTGCAGGGTGTGGCCCGGCCCCAGTCATCGCCCGTGAGCTGATCGACGGCGGCGCTGAACTGGTCGAGCGCCTCCAGGTACAGGGTCTTGGTGTCCATGACGAACCTCCGTTCGCGTCCGGGCCGTGACGGCCCGTCCCCACTTTCCGCCGCCACGGACAGCGCGTCAACGGCCGCCTGCACACCGCCTTCGCACCTCCATGCCGGTCCGTCGATCAGGTCACGATGCGCACCTCCGGCGACGGTGCCCACGGGGTCGCGCCGAGGTACTCGACCACGATCTCGAGGTTCTGGTCGTTGAGGTTGAACTCGAACGGGATCTTGAAGCTCCCGTTGGTGACGCTGGCCGACGACGTGACCTCCCGCATGACGTCGCCGTCACGTCGCACCGCCGCAATCACCTCACCGGACGCCACGGTGCTGCCGTCGCTGGCGATGACACGTCCGTACAACGCCTCCCCGTCCGCGCCGGCGTCGACCGTGGTGGCGATCCCGGAGACCACGCGTGCGATGACGCCGCCCATCGCGTGCACGGAGTGCAGCTGGGTGTCCCTCGGGTCCTCGACGTAGCCGGTGACGTTGACGATGTTCGGCTCGCGGTACATCCGTTCCTTGTCCCCGTTGCGCGGCTGCTCGAACACCCGGTTGATGTCCGGTGATCCGTGCAGGGACTCGAACATCACCTCGATCCGGCGTTGCTCGCCGGGGGCGAGGTCGACCAGCGTGTGGCTGAGGTAGGTGCGGAAGAACGGGTTCGTCTGCCGCGGGACCAGCTGCACGCGGGTCGGCTCGCCGTACGGGTTGCCGACCGTGACGTACGTGCGCTGGCGTGTCGCGGGTGAGGCGCTGGCGGAGATGAACTCGGTGTAGTTGGACTGGGCGGCGTTGTTGAGCTCGGTCATCTCCACCACCACCGGCGGGCCGTTGTCGATGTACAGCGGCATGCGTGCCACAACGCAGTAGTGGCTGCCCGCGCCCGGCACCCAGCCGTCCAACGAGATGTCGACGGTCGCGCCGGCCGGGACGTCCGCCGTGGTCGACCCGAGCGGGAACTCCGGGACGCCCCCGACGGTGAAGTCCTTCACCGAGAAGTTCACACGCACGTTGCGAGCGAGCAGCGAGCCGACGTTGCGGACCTTCGCCACGATGCGGTTCGGGTGCCCGGCCCACGGGACGTTTCGTCGCGACGGGTCGATGGCGTTGCGGTCGTTGAGCACCTCGATGTCGGGGCTCTGCCACGCGTTGGTCCCGCTGCCGGGCCACGGCCGGATGGAGGGGTCAGGTCGCGAGTTGGCGCCGTAGCGCAGGCGCACGGTCGCGGTGTTCGCGGTGGTCGACACCACGGTCACGTTGAAGTCCGTGGGGAACAACGGGTCCGAGACGTCGGTCTCCTCGTAGTCCTCGCCGCTGGTGAGGATCGGACCGTCGCCGTCGGGGTCGTTGCGCAGCAGGATGATGTCGCGCCGTACCACGGGAGCGGTGTGCGACGGCGACACGACGTCCGTCCCGAGCACGCGCTGGTTGGCCGTCAGCTGCTGGTCGCCGATCTGCGTCGTCTGCTGCGAGCGGTACTCGAAGTAGTAGTTCCATCCGTTGGCGATGCGCACCTCGATCGCAGAGAACTCCCCAGCCGGAGGGGCCCCGAGCTCCGAGGCTCGCAGCGTGATGGTCTCGTCGACGGCCCCGGACCCGGACCCGGCGAAGTTGTACGTCTTGACCGCCGGCGGGCGGATCCAGCCGAGCCGCATCTTGTTCGCGACCGACATGTGGGGCAGCGGGTCGTCCCACGACATCACGTCCCACGATCCCACGTCGCGGGCCGCGACCGCGCCGAACGCGCCGTCCATGTAGAGGTCGGGCAGGCCCATGTTGTGGCCGAGCTCGTGGGTGAGGGTGTCGTAGATCTCGCGGTCACTGCTGTCACCCCAGTCGTGGGGCATCACGACAACCGCGATCGCTGCGTTGCCCTCGGCCGTCGCGAACGTGCCCCCGGTCGCCCACGGCCACGCGAAGCGGCGCATGTTCTGGGCAGGAACGGGCGAGGTTGCGTCAGCCGCAGGAGCCGAGCGCACCACGACCACGAGGCTGTCGATCTGCGAGAAGTCGATGAGCGCGTCCCCGGCCGTCACAGCCGACTGGAAGAAGCCGGCACGCCACACCCACAACCCGTCGGGGTTGAGGGTGAAGTAGTCCTCGAACGCGCCGGGAAGCTGCACCGGCCCCACCACGCCCGCGTTCGCGAGGCCGTAGCTCCCGCCGGACAGCTCCTGGAGGTAGTGGTGGCTGCTGACGGTCTTGCCCCCGACGGTGACGCCGTTGAAGGTCTCGTCAGCCCACTCCTGACGCAGGGCGGTGGTGTCGGTCGGGTAGCGCTGGGTGTTGGTGTCCACGAGCAGCACCGCGACCCGTCGAGTGCCGTTGGCCGGGACCACGTCGATGTTCTGCGGACCGCTGGTCCCACCACCCCAAGCCGAGCCCGTGACGTTCGCCTGCGAGATGCCCTCGAACCACAGCGGTGGTCCGTCCGGTCCGACCCACAGGTCGGTCGTCTTGAACGCCACCGAGCCGAGCGTGGTGCCGTCCGAACGGCGGCGCGCCTGCAGCGTCCAGGCGCCCGGCTCGTAGCCGGCCAGCAGCATCACGTGCGGGTCCGCCGGGTCGAACCGGTCGTCCTTCGACGAGGAGATCCGCCCTCCCTGTGGCCCCTCGAGCACCTCGAAGTCGATGTCGTCGAACGTCAGACCCGCCCCGCTGATCCGCACGGGGACGCGCTGGTAGGCGCCGATGAACATCGGCTCGGTGTCGACGTCCATCTCGACGCGCGGCAGCGGGGCTGGCGCGGTGTCGTAGCGGACGGCCTCGCGGTCGCTCACGACGAAGATGCCGAGGCCCGGCACGGACTGGATGCTCGACGGCCTGGCCCCGACTCCGGTGAAGCGACGTGTGACGCGCGGCAGCCGCGGCTGGAGGCCGAACCGGCGTAGGTCCGCCAGCCGCAGGTTCATGTCCGGCAGCACGCTCGGGGTCGGCATCGGGGTGGGCCGGGGGATGCGGTCGAACCGCGGGACCCGGGGCTCGATGAACCGGGACCAGTCGAGCGCGGTCCTTGCCGGGGAGTGCACGGCGACCGCTGAGACGCGGTTCGCGGGGTCGCGCTCGGCCACCAGCAGCGTGGACTCGGTGCTGTCCTCCCACGCCAGCATGAACGGTGCCACCAGCCCCGTGGCCAGGGTGCGCCGCGTGCCGGACGACAGCGAGACGGCGATCACCTGACCGGTGCCCGTCGTCTGCTCGGTCACGTACGCGGTCGTCAGCGAGCGGTCCACGACGAGGCCCACGGCGTTGGTGAGCCCGGTCGCCACCACCTGCATGGCCCCGTTCGCGAGGGAGAACCGCAGCAGTCGGCCGCCGGTCCCGTACTCGACGAGGTACGCGGTGTGGTGTGCCTCGACCAGCGCGATCTGGTGGGGTGCCATCAGCCCCGACGCGACCACACGAGCGTTCGCTCGGTCCGGGTTGTTCATGTTGGTGCGCAGCAGGGACCCGCCCCGCTCGGTCACCAGCGCCCACGAGCCGTCGACGGAGACGGCGATGTCCTCGAGCTGCGTGTAGCCCGTCCCGAGGACGTGGCGGCCGTGTTCGTCGACGGCGACGACGCTGCCGCCCCATTCAGCCACGAGCAGCCGCTGGTGGGCAGCATCCCACGACGAGCCGATGCCCCCGTTGAGGTCCTTCGTCAGAATCGTCTCCACGGGTACATCCTTCCCAGAGCGAGGTCCGCCGTGATGCGCGCGTCGTGCGACGCGCCCATCGCGGGCCGCGCCCGGTGCGGCTGCGGTCCCTCATCCACCCATGCTTGCTCGGAGCTGGAGACCCGGCATGGGACTGATGACAGGGAGGAACCGGGCCGGTTGCGGCCCGCGCGCGAGGCCCGCATGTCGGCGTCCGTGCAGCCGCTGCGAGGACGTACGACGCGGCGCGCACCCCTGCTCCTACGCTGCCGGGATGAACCCGATGACGACCGCGATCGCTGCTGCCCGCCGACGGAGGGCGGCCGCGCCTCGACGTGGTGGCCCGTCGCTTGCTCGCCTGCTCGCGGGCGAGGTCGCGTGGGCGGCCCGCCAGGCGATCCACCCGGTCAAGTTCGCCGCGGCGGCGCTGGTGGCGGTCGGGGTGGGGCTGCTGCTCGGACCCACGACACCCGGGCCCGTCCTGGGTGGCGGCTGGCGCCTCGGGACCGCTGCGCTGCTCGGTGTCGTGGCGCTCGCGATGGCGCACGCGCTGCTGCAGCGCCGCAGCCCGGCTCGAGGCGTGCCTGCTGACGGAGGCACGGCACCTGCGGATGAACGTGACCTGCTCGAGGCGCTGCGCATCCTGCTGGCCGTCACCGCGGTGCTGCTCGTCGGCACCTTCGTCACCGCGTACCTCCTCGCCGTCATCACCGGCGCGCCCGCGGACGGCGCCCAGACCGGCCTGACGGCCTCGCTGCCGATCGATCGCCCGATGCTGCTGGTCGCGGGCCTGCTGCTGGTCGGCGTGCTGTCGGCGGGGATGGGGCACCGGTTGGCCGTGCCCGGCGCGCTTCTGTTCCTCGGCGTCGGCATGCTGATCGGCAGCGACGGGCTCGGCTGGGTCGCGCTGGACGACCCGCAGCTGGTGCAGAGCCTCGGCGTCGTCGCCCTGACGGTGATCCTGTTCGACGGCGGACTCAGCACCACAACCGACCACGTGCGCTCAGGGGTCGGACCTGGCCTCGCGCTGGCAACGATCGGCGTCGCCGTGACGGCCGGTGTGACCGCGCTCGGCGCGACCATGCTGCTGGACCTGCCGCCGCGGCTCGCATGGCTGGTCGGGGCGATCGTCGCGTCGACCGACGCCAGCGCGGTGTTCGCCATGGTGCGGCGCACGCCGATTCCACAGCGGTTGGCGGCCATCCTCCAGATCGAGTCCGGCGCGAACGACCCGGTCGCGATCCTGCTCACCGTCGGGCTGCTGTCGTCGTGGAACGCGCCGCCATCCGCAGGGGAGTGGCTCGCGTTCGGCGCCACCCAGCTGCTGGGCGGGGTCGTCGTGGGTGCGCTGGCCGGCTGGGTCGGCGCGGGCGCGCTACGGAGGATCGACCTCGGCGCCACGGGTCTCTACCCGATGCTCGCGCTGGCGGTCGGGTGGCTGGCGTACGGGACCGCAGTCGCCTTCGGCGGGTCCGGGTTCCTCGCCGTCTACGTGACCGGTGTGGTGATCGCGAGCTCGGCTCCGCGTCGGCGGACCGGCGTGCGCACCTTCGTCGGCGTGCTCGCCAGCGGCGTGGAGGTCGGGCTGTTCCTGCTGCTGGGCCTGCTCGTGTTCCCGTCGCAGCTGCCGGCCGTCGCCGCCGTCTCCCTCGGCGTCGTGGCCCTGCTCGTGCTGGTGGCCCGGCCGCTGGCGACGGTGCTGAGCCTCGTCTGGTTCGACCTGTCGCGACGCGAGGTCGCCGCCGTCGGCTGGCTCGGGCTGCGCGGCGCCGTGCCCATCGTGCTCGCGACGCTGGCCTACTCGGCCGGCGTCGCGGAGGCCGAGATCATCTTCGACGTGGTGTTCTTCATCGTGCTGGCCTCGGCCGTGCTGCACGGGCTCACCTCGACGAGGGTGCTGTCGTGGCTGGACCTGCCTGAGGCACCGGACCTGCGTACCGCGGTGGTGGTGAGCGCGATGCCGCTGGACGCTGTGGGCGTGGACGTCGTCGAGGTGCGGCTGGCATCCGGGTCCCCGCTGGTCGGGCGCCGGCTGGCGGCAGCCGACGTGCCCACCGACGCGCTGGTCGTGTCGATCGTGCGCGACGAGGGCGTGATCGTTCCTCGCGGCGAGACGCGGCTCCTCGGCGGCGACCGGTTGGTCATCACGACCCGCGACACCGCGGGCGGGCTCGAGGGGATCATCGCGTGGGCCGCTTCCGCGGAAGCGCAGGTCGACGGCGTCGGCCGCTGACGGCCCGCCTCCACGAAGGGGGCCATCTGGCCGTTGCCGCCTCGGCGTCGGGAGCAACGGTCCACAGCGAGGAATCGGGTCGTGGCGACGTCATGTCATGCCGATAGCATTTCACGCCCCATCATGCAGGAGACCTTGGCATGCAGCGACGTCTGGCCGCCGGCCTGTTGAGCGTTGGCGTGCTCGCCGCCGGATGCCAGGGTGAGGACCCGGTCGGCATCCCGACGTCGAGCGAGTCCGCCACCCCGGCCGTCTCGGACGAGCCGACCGCAGCTGCCAGCGAGAGCGCTTCCGCGGAAGCGATCGACATCAGCGTCGTCCCGCCCGTCGAGCAGATGACGGTCGAGTACGTCGAGGCGGTCGTCAACGCCATCGAGGCCGAGTCCGGCAAGCTGTTCGCCGCCGTCCTCGCCGAGCCGGTCAACCCGCTCGGCGCAACCCCCGCAGGAACGACCGAAGGCCTCGAGCAGCTGTTCAGATTGGATGCGTTCGGAGCGGAGCTCGCGAGTGCTGAGGAGTTCGCAGGACAGGCCTCACCTCGAGACGGGGTCCTCCCGGCAGCCCAGTACACGGGATACACCTACGAGGTACTCCAGGTGTCGTATGCCGAGCCTGGCTGTCTTATCGCTGTTGCGCAGCTATATCGG
>JBFGFG010000080.1:0-9508 GCA_041579655.1 Nitriliruptoraceae bacterium | reverse complement strand
GAGTCGTTCATCGCGATGAACGACCGGCTGCTGGCGAGCTACCCCGGCCTGACGATCCAGATCGACGAGACCAACGACTACCGGATGTGGCCGTTCGAGTCGGCGCTGCGCGGACCATCGTGGTTCGCGAACGGGAACCCGACCGTCGATCAGGCGTTGCACAACCTCTGGCTGCTCGCCCCGTACGTCCCGGGCAGCGTCATCGGTCAGTCCACGCTGACCGGCCAGAAGCTGCCGGCCGACACGAAGATGGCCGCCGCGCTGACCTCGCACATGACGTTCTTCGGTGACCTCACGCGCTACTCGGACAGCGAGGTCGCCGCGGCCCGACGCTGGATCGACCTCTACACCTCCGAGCGGGCGCGCTTCACCGGGTTGACCTATCCGCTGCTCGACGACCCAATCGGCGGGGAGAGCTGGACGGCGCTGCAGCCGTGGGACCCGGCGACGCAGACCGGCGCACTCCTCGCCTTCCGGCAGAGCAGCGCCGAGCCGACCCGCAGCATCGCGTTGCGGGGCGTGCGCGGCGACGGCAGCTACCTCGTCCGGGAGGCGCTCAGCGGCGCCGTCATCGGCACGTTCAGCGCCGACCAGCTGCGCGCCGGCATCAGCGTGACGCTTGAAGCGGACGCGGCTTCGGTCTACCTCATCGACCCCGCTTGACCGGTCCTGCGGCCGGCAACCTGTGCTCCTGTCGAGCACGAAACGAGCACGAATCGTCGCGTGGCCCGCAAGGGGTTATGGTCCCGGCTTCGACGAACGATGGATCAGTTGTGGGTGCATGGGGCAGTGGGTCCTTCGAGAACGATGACGCGTCCGACTGGCTGTACGCGCTCGACGGTCAGGACCTGACCATCGTGCGTGCCGCGCTGTCCTCGATCGAGGACGAGGGCTACGTCGAGGCGCTCGCCGCCACGCAGGCCATCGCCGCCGCCGAGCTGATCGCCGCCGGTCGTGGGGCGCCCATGGCGGGCATGCCCGAGGAGGGCGCTGTGTTCGCCGACACCCACGCCGGCGCGATTACCGAGCAGGACGTGCAGGACGCCATCCGTGCGCTCGGTCGCGTGCTCAGCAAGGACTCCGAGCTCGCCCAGCTCTGGATCGAGGCCGACGACCCGGACTGGCGCACCCGCACGATGGGCCTCGTCAAGCGCCTCGAGGGCTGAGCCAGGACGTGGGCCGCGAGGTCAGTCGTCGTTGACCTCGGTGAGCGCCACGCGCTGCACCAGAAGCACCGTGTCGTGCTCGAGCTCGAGCTCCTCGTCCGCGAGCCCCGCCTCGAGCGCCGCGCCGACGAACCCGCGCCACGCCGCGACGTTGGTGCCGTAGCCCTCGCCCTCGACCAGCCGTGGGTCCGGGTCGCCCCAGGTGGTCTCGAACACCTCCTCGACCACGACGTTGCACGCAGGCGTGCCGTCGCTGTCGACCACGGTCAGCTGCGTGCCGACGCCGTCGCGCATCGCGGCCGCGTCCTCGTCGTCCAGCAGCGCCAGCGGCTCCCACAGCACGCGCAGCGTGCCGGCCATCAGCCGCTCGACGAGCAGCTCGCCGAGGCCGTCGTCCTCGGCGAAGCCGAGCTGGACCAGCTCCTCGTGGACCTCCATGACCGCCTCCGCGCGTCGCTGACGAGCCGGTGACGCTACCCCTGCGGTGAGTACGGTCCGCGGCCGACGCCCCATGCTCCGCCAGCACCACAGGACCTCAGATGCCCGGCTACGACCTGCACACCCACTCGCTGCACTCCGACGGCACCACGACGATCGAGCAGAACGTCGCGGACGCTGTCGAGCTCGGCCTCGAGGGGCTGGCGATCACGGACCACGACACCACGAACGGGTTCGACGAGGCGTGCGCCGCCGCCGAGGGGACGGCCCTCGAGATCATCCCGGGCGTGGAGTTCTCGGCCGAGCTCGACGCGTCGTCGGTGCACGTGCTGGGGTTCTGGATCGACCCGGCGAACGCCGACCTGCAGACCGAGATGGACCGTCTGCGCAACGAGCGCGAGCGGCGGGCCGAGCAGATCATCGAGAAGTTCAACGCGCTGGGCATCCCGGCCAGCATCGACCGCGTGCGCGAGATCGCCGGCGAGGCGCCGCTCGGCCGACCGCACATCGCCAAGGCGGTGCTCGAGACCGGCAAGGTCGCCGACACACAGGAGGTGTTCGACAAGTACCTCGCCGACGGCGGACCGGCGTACGTGCCGAAGTACGCCGTGTCGCCGGTGCGCGCCGTCGAGCTGCTGACCAACGCCGGCGGGGTCGCCGTGGTGGCGCACCCAGGGCTGTTCGGCTCGCGCAACCAGGACGAGGCAGGGCTCAGCGCCGACGCCATCGAGGAGATGGTCGCCGCAGGCATGGTCGGCATCGAGGCCGGTCACCCCGACCACACCGACGCCAACACGCAGCTGTACCGGGACCTCGCGAAGGCGCACGGGCTGGTGATCACCGCGGGCTCGGACTACCACGGTGAGGCGAAGGAGAACCGGCTCGGATCGGCCACGACGACGCGTCAGCAGGTCGAGGAACTCCGCGCCCGGCGCTGAGCGTTCCACCTGCGTACGTCCGGCGAAAGTTCCCGCCGCGCCAGGACGTGCGACAGGGCAACACACCCGGTCTCGGCCCCGTCCGAGCGTCCACCGGTTCCGAACCCGCCCTGTCCAGACGACAGGAACAGGTGTGACCGTGCAGAAGGCCGCGAAGGTTGTCCCGGTGCCGTCGCTCCACTTCGGGAGCGGCCCGCTCGAGGGACGTGTCCAGCGACTCGAGGCGGACCGCATCCGCATCGGGCGTCGCAGCGACAACGACCTGATCATCGACGACCCGCACGTCTCGCGCGTGCACGCCGAGCTGCGTCGCGACGGTGTCCTGCTGGTGCTGACCGACTTCGGCAGCACCTCGGGGACCCGCGTGAACGACCGCGAGGTCGTCGGCTCCGCCGTGGTGCGCCACGGTGACACGATCGCGTTCGGTCCGGTGCAGGCCCGCTTCGAGGACCCGGCGTTCCCGGCGCTCGGCGACGAGCCCACCGTCGGCTTCAACATCGTGCCCGAGCCGACCGGCCCCCACCTCTCGCCGCGTCAGACCGAGGTGCTCGAGCTGATGGCCGAGGGCATGACCAACAGCGAGATCGGTGCGCGGCTCGGTGTGACCGAGCGCACCGTCAAGGCGTACGCGCAGGAGCTGTACGACCGGCTCGGCGTGCGCAACCGCGCCGGCGCCGTCGCGGAGGCCGCCCGTCACGGGATCCTCTGACCCACGGCGGCTCACATCGCTAGGTTCGTCGCAGCGCAGCGCGCGCTGACGACGAGCCACGGAGCCACTGGTGACAGACAGCCACGAAGACCTTCGCGCAGAGCTGCAGGACGGTTACTCGTTCGCCAAGGACGATGGTCCCGAGCCTGCGTCCGTGCTGTTCGGTCGCCCGCTGACCCCGGACCTCGAGGGCGTCGTCCCCGAGGTGCCGATCCGGCTGCCGCTGCGCATGTTCAACCGCCACGGGCTGATCGCCGGCGCGACCGGCACCGGCAAGACCAAGACCCTGCAGCTGTTCGCCGAGCAGCTCTCCGAGCAGGGCGTGCCGGTGTTCCTCGCCGACCTCAAGGGCGACCTCACCGGCCTCGCTGCGCCCGCCCAGCCGGGCCACGTGGAGGGCTTCCTCACCGAGCGCATGGAGAAGATGGCGTTCCAGACCGCCGAGGTCGCCACGGACCGTTCCGCCGTGGATGCGCCGGACAGCGCGAACGAGCCGCCGCTGTGGCGCCCGCGGACGTTCCCGGTCGAGCTGCTGTCCCTGACGGGCAGCGAGGGCCACCAGATGCGGGTGCCGCTGAAGGAGTTCGGCCCGCTGCTGCTGGCGAAGGTGATGGACTGCAGCGACGTCCAGGAGTCGGTGCTGCAGGTGATCTTCCGACTCGCTGCCGACGAGGGCCGTCCGCTCGACACGCTGGACGACCTCGGCGACATCCTGAAGTACCTGACCTCCGACGAGGGAGCCGTCGCGCAGGACGAGTACGGCGGCATGTCGACCCAGACGCTCAACGTGCTGCGTCGCAGCATCATCGAGCTGGAGGGCCAGGGCGCGGACCTGTTCTTCGGCGCACCCGGCTTCGACGTCACGCAGCTGTGGGAGCCCCGTGATGGCGAGCCGTTCGGCGTCATCTCGATCCTGCGGCTGGTCGACGTCCAGGCGCGACCGCGGATCTTCTCGACGTTCATGATGTGGCTGCTGTCGGCCGTCTACGCCAACTCCGAGGAGCTCGGCGACCCGGACCGCCCCAAGATGGTGTTCTTCTTCGACGAGGCGCACCTGCTGTTCGAGGGCGCCAGCAAGGCGCTGCTGGAGCTCGTCGAGCTGACCGTGCGGATGATCCGCTCCAAGGGCATCGGCGTGTTCTTCGTCACGCAGCAGCCCACCGACCTGCCCGACGACGTGCTCGCACAGCTCGGCACCCGGGTCCAGCACGCCCTGCGCGCCTTCACACCGAAGGACCAGGCGGCGCTGAAGGCAACGGCCTCGACCTACCCGATCACCGAGCACTACGACGTGCGCGAGACCCTCACCGGGCTGGGCATCGGCGAGGCGCTGCTGGTGGGTCTGGGACGCAAGGGCGCACCGACGCCGACCGTGGCCACACGGCTCGTGGGACCGCGCTCGTCGATGGACCCGGTCGACGACGCGACGCTCGACGAGCTGGTCACCGCGTCGCGCGCTCGGTGGGCCGCGAAGGCACCCGCGACCCCGAAGCCCTCGCCGGACTCCGCCGATGACCTCGTGGCGGCAGGGGCGCCCACGCCGGCGCTCGCGGACGCCGCGTCCGGGGTGGTCGCGCGCGCGGGTGAGCAGTTCCGGGCGATGGCGTACCGCTGCGCGCTGGTCTCCTCCGCGAGCCCGGTCAGCCGCTACGCCAAGGTCGTGCGCACCGGACCTGCCGGCTCGGGCGCGATGCGGCAGGACCTCACCAAGGACGTGGTCCCGGTGAGCGGCGGGCTCGGGGAGCTCTCGCTGACCGCGACGGAGCTGCGCTTCGCGAGCACCGGGGGAGCGCTGGCCATCCCGCGCGAGCGCATCACCGAGATCCAGTTCCTCCACGGTCTGGTGCTGCTCGGCGGCGAGGTGTTCCTCGTCGACCCGGACGACGAGCTCGAGCTGCTGGCCGCGTTCAACCCGACGTGGGGCAGCGAGGACATCACGGTGCTGGCGCTGCCGCCGGACGACCTGCTCGACGAGCTCGCCGCGCTGGACGAGGACGCGGTGAAGGCAGCCGTGGAGTCGGCCGCGCCGCCGCCCGCCGCGGAGGACCGGCTGGACGCACCGCCGCCGCCGATGACCACGGCCGAGCGCAAGGCCGCCGAGAAGGCAGCCAAGGAGGCCGAGAAGGCTGCCGAGAAGGCTGCCGAGAAGGCAGCGAAGGATGACGGCCCGGGCGTCGGCGCGTCGTTGTCGAAGGCTGCGTCCTCGACCGGGGTGGAGGAGGTCGCCGCCACCGTGGGCAAGATGTTCGGTGTCAACAAGGGCACGACACGGACCCTGTTCAAGGCCTGGCGCAAGGCGAACCGCTGATCGGCACCGGTGGTCCCCGACGGGGCGTGGTTCACTCCCCAGCCACCGAGCTCAGGGGCAGACGATGACCGCGACCGTCATCGCCGTCGCCAACCAGAAGGGTGGCGTCGGCAAGACCACGACGACCATCAACGTCGCCGCGGCGATGGCAGAGCTGGGTCAGGCTGTGCTGGTGGTCGACCTCGACCCCCAGGCCTGCATGACGTTCTCGCTGGGCTACGACCCCGACGTCGTGGAGCCGTCGCTGCACGACACGGTCATCGGCCGCGCAGCGCTGGCGCAGACCATCCTCCAGCACCGTGAGGTCGACGTGGTCCCCGCGACCATCGACCTCGCCGGCGCCGAGGTGACGTTGCTGAGCCGCACTGGGCGCGAGTACCTGCTGCGTGGCCAGCTCGCCGACCTGCTGCCGTCCTACGACGTGGTGCTGATCGACTGCGCGCCGTCGCTCGGCGTGCTGACGATCAACGGCCTGACAGCGGCCGACGAGGTCATCATCCCGGTGCAGTGCGAGACGCTGGCCCACCGCGGTGTGTCGCAGCTGCTGGAGACCATCGGCGACGTGCGCCGCCTGACGAACCGCTCGCTGCAGATGCGCGGGCTGGTCGCCACGATGTTCGACTCCCGCACCACGCACGCGAAGGAGGTCCTGCGCGACCTCATCGCCCGCTACGAGCTACCGCTGATCGGTGCGCCGGTGCGCAAGTCCATCCGCTTCTCGGAGTCGCCGACCAGCGGGGGCTCGCTGGTGGCGTCCGGCATCGAGGTCCCGGGCGTGGCCGCGTACCGCGCCATCGCCCGTGAGCTGCTGCACATGGACGTCCCGGAGGAGCTGCTGGCCGAGGCCGGCTGGGACGCCGTCCGCCGCGACATCCTCGTCGACCGCCGGCCCGTGGAAGACCTGGAAGAGCACGAGCAGGACCACGAGCAGGACGTGGACGGGCTGACCGTCGACGAGCTCGACGTCGTGGAGCTCGACGCGTGAGCGGGCCGGGCGACGACGGACGCTCCGAGCGGCTCGATCGCGTCGGGGACGGCCGCAAGCGTCCGCGCAGCGCCGAGGGCAAGGAGGCGCTGTTCTCGACCTCGCCGCTCGCGCCGGAGACCAAGCAGCTCGACGTCTCGTGTCGTCGGTGTGGGGCACAGACCGGCGTGGACCTGCTCGAGGCCCGCACGCTGCTGGTGCCGCCGTTCCTGTGGAACCCGGCGTCGGGCGTGTTGTGGGGCCGGTGCCCCGCGTGCAAGCACCGCGCCCGTCTGCACATCCAGACCGGCCAGGCGCTGCGCGCGGTGTACGACATGCTCCCGTTCACGGACCGCCAGCGCTGAGGTCGGACGTGCGCTGAGCTCGGACGTGTCGGATGCGACACGTCTGAGCAGATCGGCGGCCCGGCAACGCTGAAGTGTCGGATGCGACACGTCCGAGCACATGGGCGGCCCTGCGACGCTGAAGTGTCGGAGTGCCACGAAACGACGGAGGGCCGGCAGCTGCCGGCCCTCCCTGGAACGATCACACCGGCCTCACGGCAGGTGCTGGACCTCGACGCGGCGCTCGAGCCGCGGCTGGCCCTCGCCTCGTGCGTCAGGACCGGACTTGGTCGGCTTCACCTGGGAGGGGAGGTCGACGCTGCCGCCGCCACCCGAGCTCTTGGCGCGGTTGCTCCCGCCGCCGCCGCGGTTGGACGTGTCGCCACGACCGCCGCCACGTGAGGAGCCGCCGCGCGACGAGCCGCCACGCGACGAGCCACCGCGCGACGAGCCGCCACGGTTGCCGTCCCGGTCGGAGTCACTGCGGTTGGAGGAGCGGTTGCCGTCACGGCCACCGCCGGAGCTGCCACGTCCACCGCCAGAGCCGTCGCGGCCCCCACCGTCCCGACCGCCATCGCGGCTGGAGGAGCGGCTGCCACCCTCGCGGGAGCTGCCGCCGGAGCGGCTGCTGGTGCGCTCGCGGCTGCGACCCGAGTCACGGCTCGAGTCGCGGCTGCGACCGGAGTCACGACCGGAGTCCCGGCCCGAGTCACCGTCACCGTCGACGGGCTTGCCGCCGCGTGCACGGACGCGAGCGCCACCCGACGAGGAGCGGTCGTTGGACCGGCTCTCGTCACGGTCACGGCCACCGTCGCGACCGGAGTCACGGCTCGTGCTGCGACCGGAGTCGCGGCTGTCGTCGCGACCGGAGTCACGGCTGGTGCTGCGCCCGGAGTCGCGGCTCGTGGTGGTGCTGTCGTCGCCAGCGCTGCGCGAGCGGCTGCGGGTACGCGTCCGGGTGGCCGGGGCGTCCTCGCTGCTGCGGGTGCGGCTGCGGGCGGTGTCGCCACCGTCACGCGAGGGGCGGTCCGACGAGGAGCGCTCGGAGGTCGAGCGCTCGGAACGCTGGGAGTCGCGCTCGGACGACCGCGAACGGTCGTCGTCACGCGAGCTGCGCTGGCGCTCGGAACCCCGCGAGGAGCCGGAGTCACGCGAGGAACCGCTGTCACGCGAGGAACCGCTGTCACGCGACGAGCTGGAGCGCTCGCTGCGGTCGTCGTCGCGCTTGCCACGGCTGTCGTCACGCTTGCCGCGACCTCCGGAGCGCTCGCCGCGGTTGTCGTCGCGCTTGTCCCGGCTGTCGTCACGCTTCGCCCGGCTGGGGTTGCGGTTCGACGAGCTGGCCTTCGCCTTCTTGGCGAAGGAACGCCACGGGGTCTCCTCGGGGAGGTCGAACAGCTCGGTGAGCAGCTCGGAGGTCGAGAACACCTCGGGGATCTCGGCCGTCTGCTGCACGGCCTTGCGGATCATCTGGAGACGACCCATCTCGTTGTGCTCGGCGAAGGTGATCGCGCAGCCCTTGTTGCCCGCGCGTGCCGTGCGGCCGATGCGGTGCAGGTACATCTTCTCGTCGTCGGGCAGGTCGTAGTTGATGACGTGCGTGACGTTCTCGACGTCGATGCCGCGCGCGGCGACCTCGGTGGCGACCAGCACGCTGACGGAGCCGTCGCGGAACTTGTCGAGGTTCTTCTCGCGGGCGGCCTGACGCAGGTCGCCGTGGATCGCGATGGCGTCCACGCCGAGGTCCTCGAGCTCGCGCACGAGCCGGTCACACATCGCCTTGGTGCGGCAGAACACGTAGACGTTCTCGCGGTCCGGCTGCTGGAGGATGCGCGCGAGGACGCGCGGCTTGTCCATGCGGAACACCTGGAAGAAGTGCTGGTCGACGGTCGGCGCGGTCTCGTGCTCGACGGTGTCGGCGCCCATGAACAACGGGTTGTTGGTGTAGCGGCGGGCGAGCTTGACGACGGTGGCCGGCATGGTCGCCGAGAACAGCATCGTGTGGCGCGTGTCCGGGTCGCCAGCGGCGGCCAGCAGGCGCTCGACGTCGGGCAGGAAGCCCATGTCGAGCATCTCGTCGGCCTCGTCGAGGATGACGACCTTGACCTTCGACAGGTCGAGGATGCGACGGTTCAGCATGTCGAGCAGGCGGCCCGGGGTACCGACGACGACGTGCACGCCGCCCTCGAGCGCCTCGGTCTGCTCCTCGTAGCCCACGCCGCCGTACACGGCGTGGAGCGTGATGCCCATCGTCTCACCGATGCGCAGCTCCTCGTACACCTGGATGCACAGCTCGCGCGTCGGGGTCACGACGAGGCACTGCGTGTAGCCGGCCTCGGGGTCCATCTGCTGGAGCATCGGGAGACCGAAGCCCAGCGTCTTGCCGGTGCCCGTGCGGGCCTGGCCGATGATGTCCTGGCCCTGGAGCGCGACCGGGAGGGTCAGCTCCTGGATCGGGAACGGGTGCGTGATGCCCTTGGCCTCGAGCGCGTCGACCAGGCGGTCGTCGAGCTTGTAGTCCCGGAACGCCTTGTCCGGCACCCGGTCGAGGTCGTTGGGGATGAAGTTCGGGTTCGAGCCGGCGGCGGCTGCGAGATCGGCGATGGCCTCGGGGGAGCTGCTGCCTGTGACGGCGTCGGTG